>JAZRET010000216.1:0-12974 GCA_045660945.1 Congzhengia sp. | reverse complement strand
CAGAAGGAAAGGGAATTTTGAAAAATGTGAAAGAAAACTGCGACTTTTTGGTACGCATCCCGATGGTAGGTGAAATAAACTCCTTAAATGCATCTGTTGCGGCGGCAGTTTTGATGTATGAAGTGTTCCGCCAGAGAAAGTAAAAAAAGTGTGCGGAACTGTCGAGATTACGACACTTTTTCTTGACAAGAAAAATAAAATCTGTTATGATTATTAGTGGAAAAATTGTACACACTAAATTTGCACAATAGGCACTTGCCTTTTGCGCGGCGAAAGGAAGAAAAATTATGAAAAAAATTTACGAAGGCAAAACAAAAGACGTTTTTAGTCTTGAAAACGGCAATGTAATGCTCAAATTTAAAGACGATTGCACCGGTAAAGACGGCGTGTTCGATCCCGGTGAAAACAGCGTTGGCTTAACCATCGAAGGCATTGGTAAAGCAAACTTAAGAACTTCTGTATATTACTTCGACCTTTTAAAAGAGGCAGGCATTAAAACACATTATGTAAGTGCAAACGTAGATGAAGCAACCATGGAAGTGCTTCCCGGTACTGTGTTTGGCCATGGCCTCGAGGTAATCTGCCGTTTGGTTGCAACAGGCAGTTTCATCAGAAGATACGGTGAATATATTGAAGACGGTACTGTTTTAGACGGTGGCTACGTAGAATGCACATTTAAAAACGACGAAAAAGGCGATCCGCTCGTAACAGGTGAAGGCCTTGCAGCTTTAGGCGTTATGTCTTTAGAAATGTTTGAAAGCATGAAAGAACAGACCTTAAAGATTACAAAAATTGTTGCAGACGATTTAAAAACCATCGGCTTAGACCTTTGGGATATTAAATTTGAGTTCGGCTATCACAACGGCGAAGTAATTTTGATTGACGAAATCGCTTCCGGTAACATGCGTGTTTATAAGGGTGACGAAATCGTAGACCCTGTTGAACTTACAAAATTAATTCTCAATAGATAATTATAATCAAAAAAGAGTATCGCGAGCGCGATACTCTTTTTTTGTGTCTTTATAGCTGTTCCCAGATTTCTTCGTCCTTGAGATTTTGCGTTCTGCTGCAAGTGTGTTCATTCGGGTCAAAACCGCAAACGATACGGTATTTACAAAAACTGCAGGGGTTTAGTTTTCCATCGCGAACAGGGTGAATGGAAACATTGCCATTCATAATCTCGGCGCCAATTTGTGTCACGGTTTTTTTGATGTGGCGCTTTAATTTCTCAAAGTCCTCGGCGCTTGCGCTTTTAGAAAGGGATTTTGAGACACTTCCGTCACCCTTAATATAGACGGGGATAACCGCAGACCATTTTTCAGAAACACCATCCATCGCACGTACAATTTCGGGATTATCGGAAGATAAGCCACTCATTTTAAACGCTTTTAATTGCGCCGCTTCATCGGGAACTTCTTCCGGAATACCGTCTTCAATCGGATCGTCTAAATGAAAATAGAACATACCGCCCACTTCGGGCTTTTCGCCATTTTCCCCCTTCATCCCTTGTGTCGCGGCGAGCATATAAACGGCAAGTTGCAGAGTTGTCCCGTTGAAAATATCCGAAAGGGAATATTTTTTTGCGCCCGATTTATAGTCGATAATTTTTAGATAGAGTTTTCCTTCGTGTGAAAGTGTATCAATGCGATCGATGCGGCCGGTCAGTATAATTTCGCCTCCATCCGGAAGGGGAAGTGTAACCGGAGGCATTTCCCCGTTTTTATCAAATGCTACTTCAAAAGCGGTCGGCTCAAACAAGCCCATAGAGACGTGACGACATAACGCCCAGACTGATTTTGAGACCAGACTTTTCATCCTTGTTTTTAGGGCAAACAAACGGTTTTGGCTATAAATATTTTTAATATACATCGCGCCAAACATCTCATCAATGATGCGGTTTGTAATCTCTGTTTGTTTTTCTTTTGTGATGGTGCCAAACTTTAATCCCTTTGCTCGGATTTCTCTTGAAAAACGCTCGATAACTTCGTGGAGTAAACTTCCGATATCAGGCGCTTCCACCTTTAAAACCTTTCGTTCTTTTGCCTTTAAGCCGTATTCCACAAAGAATGAAAACGGACACGCGGCGAAGCGTTCAAATCTTGATGCACTTCCGTAAAGCGTGTTTCCGTAAAGGGATTTTACGGTGTCTTTTGAAAGAGGACCGGATTCATTTTTAAAGCTTTTGTAACCGTGCGCGCGTTCTAGCTTTTCTTTGTATTCCGTGTCTTCCATAAGTGCCGTATACAGCCATTTTGTCATCTCATCTGTCTCAATGGCGTCAAGGTGCGTCAGAAGATATTGATATGCAGATTGCCTTGAAGCAACCGTCATTTCTGCCGATGGTTCTGTCACATCCAGTTCATGCGTGAGCTTTAGTTTCGGGAAAATCCGTTTGAGTTTTCCAATAAATGGTGCAGGACGGAGTCCGCCACCGCTTTCGTCGGAAATGCTGTAACTTACAAATAGGGATTCACGCGCGATCGTCGCAGCTGCATAAACGGAAAACTCGGCATCTGCCATGAGTTTTGCGCTTTCCGGTGCAACGCATATGCCGGATTCGTTTAAATATGCTCTCTCTGTATCAGAAAGCAGGGGATTTGGGGTAGGAACAGACGGGAAGCTTCCGTCATTTGCGCCAAGGATAAAAAGCGCGCGCGCATTTTTAATCACAGAACGGTTTAAATCGCCAAAGGAAATTTGGTCAAAAACTGTCGGAATTACGCCCAGGCTACGTTTTGAAAGCCCTGCTTCTAAAATTGCACGTATCCCCTTGATACCAATGGTATCTTTACCGAGAATTGCACGCATTTTTTCTATTGTGTCAATTAAAATGTTGTTTACTTCTGTATATTCTTCAGCAAAGCGCAAAAGATCATTTTCTTTAAAATATTCAATTTTTTGTAAAATCTTTTCAAAAAACGCTTCGTCATTTAAAAATGAAAGGAGTGCATTGATGCGATCCTCTCCCGTTCTTGACTCGGAAAAACGGGCTTTGAGTTTTAAAATGGGATCCAGCACTTTATTTTTGAGCGCGACAAAATCTTCTGATGTATTTTCTTCCGTTTCCGTTTCAAAAACGCTTGTAATCTTATGTAAAAAACGCGCATCATCCAGCCAGTCTCCGTACTCAATGGCAGAAGAAAGTGCATAGTTTTCTAAAAGGGCAGCGTCTTCGCCTGAAATAGAACAAAAGCCGGACTTCATATAAGAAACCATTTTTTTTGTGGTAATACTCTCTAACAAATCAAACACCAAAAAGAGATATAAAACAATGGGATGACTCAAAACATCGTGTCTTACATCCGCAAAGATCGGAAGATCATACATCGGGAAAATGGTAGAGACAAGGTCTTTGTAGGTTTCGTATTCTCCGGAAACTACGGCGATATCTCGGTAAGATGCGCCGGTTTTTTGTACATAGTCACGGATAGATGTCGCCGCGTGCATCACTTCTTCATATCTGTTTTTTGCCGCAAATAGCGAAACGTTTTGAGGTGCGTCGGGATAAGAGACAATGGTGCCGCCAATCGCTTGCTCAAAGGTGGCAAGTTCTTTCGTTATAAAGCGCGGGTTATCTGAAAGCACGACCGACGGAAGAATTTCTGCTCCTGCTTCTTTGGCTAAACGCTCGATAGAATCTTTACTTTTTCGAACGCTTGCAAACACAGAAGCGTTCGAAATAAATCCTTCCGGCAGACAAAGCGTTACGGTAACGTCCGCACCGGCAAGTAAAAATGAGCGGATGACCGAGAGTTCGTTTTGTGTAAAACGATAAAAAGAATCAATAAAAATAGTGCTATTGTTAATTTTTTTGTTTGATAGCGCTAAATCCGAAAGGATTGTCAAGTTGTCGTCAGGATCCAAAAGAGTGTTGGAGAAAAGTTCGTTATATGCTTTATAAATTTCGGCAAGATCAGATAGTCTTGCGGAAAAAAGCGGGCTGTCTGCTTTTTCTGCGACGGAAAATAGGGAATCTTCCGCAACCTGTCCTTTTTTAAACTCCGAGATGGTATCCATAAAAAGAGAAATGTAACTTGGTTTATCTTCAGCTGAGCGGAAAAAGGAAAGTTTATTTTTGCAATTTAAAATAGCTTTATAGACAAGCATTGCTTTTTGTGCGTCGTCGGTGCTTTCGTGTGCCATGCCGGATTTTCTGATTAATTTTTTTGCAAGACGCGCAAAAGAGGTTACGTAGAAGCCTTCGTGCAAATATCCTTTTTCTGTTAAAAAGAGAGATTCCCCCTGGTGCGAAAACTGCTCCGGAACAATCATCAAAACGCGTGTTCCCTGCGATTCCAAAGCCGCGGCTTTTTTCACACAATATTCCGTTTTTCCGCTTCCGGCACGACCGAGCACAAACTGTAATGCCATGGGGACACCTCTTTTCATCGGTAGTTTAAAAGAAAAGCCGGCAAATGCCGGCACTTTTATTTAATCGCGCGAAAGAACGCCTTCTAATACTTCTTCTTTCGCCTTTTTGATCAACGTTTCGATGGTGCAGTCGATTTCATCTGCACCGTTTTTTAAAATAAAACCGGCTTCGGTTTCAATTGTGTTTTTTGAAATATTCAAAAGAGGAATGGTTTCGCCCAAACTTTTTGATTTTTTGTTCACGAGCACAATAAAGCGCATAAGGCTCAATCGGTTTTTGTCTTCTAAGTTCAGGCAAAGTTCATGAAACCCCGGGCGAATATGCTCTACTACAAGGCAGGAAAGCCAGTCTTCATATTCGTGCTGTGACATGTTGAGGACAGCGTCTTTCGCGGCCGCAAAACACTTTTCAATTTCTTCTGTATTTCCGCACAGCGCTTTGGCTTTTACCATTGCGGCTGCAATCGGTCTTAATGCATCAGTCTGAGGGGTTGTGTTGTTTTGCATAAGGCACCTCCGAAAATCAGATTTAAGATATAAAAATTAATAGGTAAAATGGTCGGGTTTTTCTTCTTTTTTGCCGAATGCATATAAAATTGCGTCGACAATTCGCTCAGAAGCAAGTCCATCTCCATAGGGGTTTACGGCTTTTGACATTTCATCATACGCCGTTTTATCATTTAAAAGCAGATTTGCCATTTCTTCAATTACGGCTCTGTCTACGCCGGCAAGTTTTACCGTTCCTTGCTTAACTGCTTCAGGACGCTCCGTTTCGTTTCGGAGGACCAAAACAGGTTTTCCCAAAGAGGGCGCTTCTTCCTGAAGTCCGCCGGAATCTGTCATCACGAGATATGCGCGGTTCATTAAATTGTGAAGCTCGGTTACGTCTAAGGGGTCAATTAAGTGGATGCGCGGATGATTTCCTAAAATATCAAATACCGTTTCGCGCACCAAAGGATTTAAATGAACGGGATAAACGGCTTCTACATCAGGATTTTTATTTACCACATTTAAAATCGCGCTGCAGATGTTTTTTAAAGGCTCGCCTAGATTTTCGCGGCGATGCGCCGTCACCAAAATAACGCGTTTGTTTTCAAAATCAAGTGTTTTTAAAGTTTCATCTTCGAATTCATAATCTTCTTTTACGGTGGTTTTCATCGCGTCAATTACGGTGTTCCCGGTGATATAAATTTTATTTGCATCCACATTTTCCTTTAAAAGATTTGCCTCGTTATTCTTTGTGGGTGCAAAATAAAGATCGGAAATCTGTGTTGTCAAAGAGCGGTTCATTTCCTCCGGGAACGGAGAATATTTGTCGTAGGTACGAAGCCCTGCTTCAACATGTCCGACTTTTGTCTGACAGTAAAAAGCACCCAACGCACCGGCAAATGTAGTTGTGGTATCACCGTGCACCAATACAATGTCGGGTTTTGCTACTTTAATTGTTTCTTCTATCCCTTTCATTACGCGTGCGGTGATGTCAGAAAGCGTTTGCCCGGACTGCATAATATCAAGGTCAAAGTCAGCTTTGATGCCGAAAATATTCATAACCTGGTCGAGCATCTGTCTGTGTTGTGCAGTGATGCAAACGATGGATTCGATTTCTTCGCGGGATTCCAGCGCTTTTACAAGCGGTGCCATTTTGATCGCTTCAGGACGGGTTCCAAACACCGTCATAACCTTTATTTTCTCCATTATATGCGTCCTTTCGTCTGGATATGAAAAAAAGATATGTAAGCATACCTTTTTTCAACTGTATTCATTTTAATTTTCTTCTTCGTCTTTTTTGGTCTCGGTAAGTTCCGGGACGTCCTCTTCTTTATCTGCTGTATTGTGGCGGCTGATAACCGTAAATACCACGAACAACACAATAAATAGAAACAAAATAAATGCACGCAGGAAATTCGTGAGGAACAGTACAATTGCGCTGATGGATAAAACGGCGCTTAAGGCGTATAGCACAATCACGGCAGAACGCTGAGAAAGTCCCATATCAATCAGTTTGTGGTGGAGATGTCCTCTGTCCGGCGTCATAATACCCTGACCTTTTAAAAGTCTTCTTACAATGGCAAAAAGCGTATCGAAAATGGGAAGTCCCAAAATCAGGAAGGGAAGTGCGAATGCCACGTATGTTTTAAAGGGTCCCTGAATGGAAACGCAGGCCAAAATAAATCCTAAAAAGGTTGCACCGGTATCTCCCATAAAGGTTTTCGCGGGGTTAAAGTTAAAAGGCAAAAAGCCAAAACAAGAACCCGCCAAAGCCGCCGCTAAAATAAGCATTGTTAAGTTCGCGTTATGCTGCATCATCAGGATAGATAAAAGAGCTAACGCCGCGATAGAAGAAACGCCTGCGGCAAGACCATCTAATCCGTCAATCAAGTTTACAGCGTTTGTTACGCCGACGATAAATAAAATACTTCCGCCAATGGAAATCCATTCCGGAACGCGTACCATTAAATCATTGAAGGGATTCGCAACCGCAACCACGCGCACACCCATTAAAACCGGAATGGATGCCGCGGCAATTTGGATCAAGAATTTAACGATTGCTTTTTTGGGTTTTAAGTCATCCAAAAAGCCTAATACCGCGATAATCAAAGCGCCGATTAAAATACCGATTAAGGGTTTGTTGAGAGCGCCGGAAATCACAAAATTTGAAAAACAGCAAACGCTGATCAAAAAGCCATACACGATGGCAATACCGCCGATGCGCGGGATAGGCTTTTTGTGCATACGGCGATTGTCTTTTGGAATGTCCAATGCGCCGATTTTAAATGCAAGCTTAATGGAAAGTGGCGTTGTGGCATAGGAAACGATTAAAGCAACCACGAACGCAAATATAATAAAAAGTCCGTTCTGTTCAGTCATAGTATTTACTCCTAAGTAAAAATATAAGATTTCAATTACTTATATTATATACATCTTATCAAAGAAATTATATAACGAAATTAAGGTTTTGTCAATAGATATCGCGATTCTTAAGTGTGCGAAGGAGGGCAAAACGCTTTTTTGTATTTTGTAGAAGAGAGCAGGAAATACTATGAGAAAGAGGTGGTAATTTGGAATCTATTTGGACGAAAGAAATGAAAAAACCACAATTTCCGTCACTTTCCGGGGAACGAAAAACCGATGTTTTAATCATTGGTGGCGGTATTGCGGGGCTTCTTTGCGCGCATTTTTTAAAGCAAGCCGGCGTAGAGTATATTCTTTTAGAAGCAGATGAAATTTGCTCGGGCACCACGCAAAATACTACGGCGAAAATTACGCTTCAGCATGGGCTTATCTACGATAAAATGATAAAACGATTTGGATTAGATTGCGCCCGCTTGTATCTTGAGGCACAAAAGAACGCAATCAAGCAATATCAAATGTTATGTCAAAATATTCCGTGTGATTTTGAAATGCGCGATGCCTATGTTTATTCAAGAAACGACCGTGAAAAAATCGAAAAAGAAGTAGAGGCGTATGCAAAAATAGGGTATGATGCAGAGTTTACAAAAGAAACAGAACTTCCGTTTTCTGTTGCCGGAGCCGTGAAAGTAGGAAATCAGGCGCAGTTTCATCCGCTTAAATTTTTATATGCCATATCCAAAGACCTTTCTGTATATGAACACACCAAAGTAAAAGAATTTGCAGGAAAAAATGTAGTTTTCACAAACCGCGGAAAGATAAAAGCAGAAAAAATAATTGTAGCAACACATTTTCCGCTTTTGAATAAACACGGCGGATATTTTTTAAAGCTTTTCCAGCACCGCTCTTATGTGATGGCACTCAAAAACGCACCCAAAATTTGTGGCATGTACGTAGACGAAAACGAAAAGGGACTTTCGTTTCGTTCGTTTGACGATTTACTGATTCTTGGTGGCGGCAGTCACCGAACGGGGAAACAGGGCGGAAACTGGGAGGAGCTATTGAGATTTTCCAAGACGGTTTATAAAAATGCAGAAGAAGTTTCAAGATGGGCGGCGCAGGACTGTATGCCGCTTGACGATATTCCGTACATCGGGCAATATTCTGAAAAAACACCGTCACTTTATGTTGCCACGGGGTTTCATAAATGGGGCATGACTTCCGCGATGACGGCAGCGACACTTTTGTGCGATTTGATTCTGGAAAAGGAAAATCCGTACGAAGAAATTTTTTCTCCATCCCGAAGTATTTTGCGTCCGCAGCTTGCGATCAATACGGCTGAGTCGCTTTTAGGGTTACTCACGCCGACTGCGCCGAGATGTCCGCATTTAGGCTGCGCCTTAAAATACAACAAACAGGAGCATTCCTGGGACTGCTCTTGCCACGGCTCAAGGTTTACAGAAGACGGCGAACTGATTGAAAATCCCGCAACGGATGATATGAAAAAAAGATGAAACTTCCAAACTGACTTTTTACAAAGGATTGACTGTATTTGGCTTAAATTGGCCATACTATAATCGAGGTGATTGATATGGATGAAAAGAAAAAGCAAGAAGAGAATAAAACTGCGACAGACAACAAATGGGTGTCTACGGGTCAAGCACGTCCAAGCGACCCTACAGAGCGCCGAGATGGACCGGGAGGCGAAGATGCAGAATAAAGCTGCATCTTTTATCTTGTTTTGCAAAAAGAAGCCAATCTCTTACAAGAGATTGGCTTCTTTGTTTCTTTTTAGTTTTCAAAGGAATAATTTAAAACTTTTCCCTCGTGTTCGATTTTAAAGATGCCGTCTTGCACGGTAAGAACGGGAGCATGTTCCCATTCTTTTTCACAGTAGGATTTCTCGCATCCTGCAAATACCGCACAGGCAAGAACGTGCGTTCCTTTGTCTATTTTTCCTTTTAAATTGGGCAAAATTGCGCGCGGGAACATTAGATTCGTATTCGCTTCAGTTACAACTAAGGAAGGCGTGCGATTACCCAAAAGATTTACAATTCCACTAACGCCCCAGTCGTATGCTGCTGCAATCGCGTTTTCAGTTTTCCATTCTATTCGCTTACTATCAAAATCTTCTCTCCCGATGGAAAAACCGCCTTCTGCAGTTTCCAATACGCGGTCGGTTACGATTTTGTGAAGACGAACGTGCCACTCACCGCAGGCGATTAAAATCGTTTCGATATCCACACCTTGATACGGGCTCCACACAGAATGAAGGCTTCTTTCATCTATTTTTGTCAACTCGTGTTCGCATCTTACCTGATACATCGCTTCGCCTTCTTCTTTCAAAGCAAGCATCGAGTCGAATGCGCCGAGTTCTAATGTTCGGTAAGATTTAGAAACGCTGAAGCCGAATTTGGTGGAATATGCAAATTTGGAATATTTACTGTCAAAGTTTAAATATCCGGGGTTTACAAACTGTCCCGAAGTGAGCGCAACAACGTTGCTTCCGCCGGCTAAGCGCTGAATTAAAAAGCCGGGCTTTGGCTGTGTTTTCGTATCGTTAAGCTCAGGAAGCGGAAGTTCTTCAGATGTCCAGAACGGATGATCATCTGAAAGCGCGAGGGGCAAAAATGTCTTAAATGCCCAATAGGGTGAGCCGGGAGAGTTATAATCTTCCGACATGAAAAGGTTTGGGTATGCATATCCAATCGTCAAAATACCATCACGCGCAAAAATGGGTTTTTCAAACCACCAGCGCAGATGACGAAGCACGATGCCCTTTATAACGCCCATGGGGATTTTGTCTGTTCCTGCAAAGGCAAGCGCACTCCAGAAAGAGCCAAGAGCAAAGCGGTAGGTAAGACTTCTGCCGAAAGGAATGGTTGCGCCGTCTGTATCGCACCAGTAGATGAATTCCTTTGCGAAAAGTTCTGCGCGCTCTTTAAAGAGTCGGCTTTTTTCGGGGTACTTGTCTTTCATTACAACGGAGAAAATAAGAGAGTAAAAATGAATCGCAAAGGGGTTATAGTAGTCTCTTTTTCCGCCGATTCCGTCAGAATACCATCCGTCTCCCAAATAGAACGTGTCGATTTTTTCAAGTGTTTTGTTAAGAAGCGCCTCATCATAGGGAAGACCTAAGGAATAAAACGCCATATCCACCATCACTCTGAAAAAGAGCCAGTTTGACGGCGCAGGTTCATACATATTTACTTTGTTAAGATATGCAATTAAAGAATCTTTCGCTTTTTGAGAAAGCGGATCCCAGAAACGGTCTTTTGCCAAAATTAAAGAAAGTGAAATAGCTGCCATTTCAACCATACGCTGATCGATGGAATCAAAATCGCCCCAATATTCTTCGCATGTGGGGTCACTTCCGTTTTCAAAACCTTTTAAATAGGTTTCAACCAAGGGCGAATCTCCGCCGCCTGCCATGAGAGGACCAAGCGCCCAGAGAATACGGGAAAATCCTTCCATATGCGCAGAACGGTCAAAAAAATGTGCGCCGGTATTGTCAAGCTTTAAAAGCGCACCGCCTTTGCTATAGTAAGGCGCAAGCGGCTCGGTAAGCTCTAAAACCGCCTTCTGCACGTCCTTTTTTGTTTTTAGCGGATTTTTTTGTATTGCATGATGAAAATCGACCATTTTGTCACATCCTGTTTGTTTTTGATATGTTTATTATATAGGATTTTAGTGGTTATTGCAAGGTATTCTTTCAATATGATGTGAAATTTTTCATATCCCTTGACGAATGAGCAAAAAACCTATAAAATAAAAGAAAGTGATTTACGAAAGAAGCGCAGGGGTGTTTTCATTGAAACCGAAAGAAAGAGTAAAACTAAATATCACCGCAACAGCGCAGGACGGACGCGGTATCGCGCGAAAAGACGGTCTTGTGGTGTTTGTTTCAGGAACGCTCGAGGGAGAGCGTGTTCTCGCCGAAATTTATACCGTGCACAAAACGTATGCCACGGCAGGCGTGGTTGAGATTTTAGAAAATTCTCCCTATCGTGCAGATGCTTTTTGTGAGGCGGCAGAAAAATGCGGCGGATGTCCGCTTGCACATATCACATACGAAAAGCAACTCAAGGTCAAAAAGCAAACTGTGACAGATGCACTCACGCGCCTTGGAAAGTTTGACCTCGCCGGCGTGGAAGTTTCAGACACGCAAGGCATGGAACATCCGTTTTTTTATCGAAACAAAATGGTATTTCCCCTGGAAACAAAAAAGAAAAAGACCGTAGGCGGATTTTATGAAAGAAGAAGTCATAACGTTGTGCCGCTAAAGACTTGCGATGCAGGAGAAAAAGCGGCAAGTACCGCACTTTCTACCGTGGTGGACTTTTTAAACCGCGAGGGAATTTCAGCCTATGACGAAAAAACAAAACAGGGCAGTCTGCGCCGCGTGTTTGTGCGCACGGCGTATCACACGAAAGAACTGATGATTGTTTTATCTAGTGCCACGGAACAAATAAAAAAATTAGATGCACTAAAAGATGCGCTATTAAACACAGATTTTGGGGAATACACCTTAAAAAGCATTGTTTTAAATATCAACCCTAAACCGAATAATCTCGTTTTGGGAGAGAAAAATATCACGCTGTGGGGAGAAGACACAATAAAAGATACGCTTTTAGGGCTCACATTTACGATTTCGCCCCACAGTTTTTTCCAGGTAAACCCCGTACAGACAGAAGTTTTATACAAAACGGCGCTTGATTTTGCAGAAATTGACGATACAAAAACCGTTCTGGACATCTACTGCGGCATCGGCACAATTTCTCTTTGTGCGGCAAAACAAGCAAAAGAAGTGGTAGGCGTTGAGATTGTGGAAAAAGCGATTTCGGATGCAAAAGAAAACGCAAAAAGAAATAACATCAAAAACGCAGAATTTTATTGCGGTGCGGCAGAGGCAGTTGTGCCGAATCTAATAGAACAAAAAGGCTTTTCGCCTGATGTGGTCATCATTGATCCGCCGAGAAAGGGAAGCGACGAAAAAACACTTGGCGCAATTTTAAAAGCAAACCCGAAGAAAATCGTTTATGTGTCCTGTAACCCTGCAACTCTCGCACGCGACGCAAGATTTTTGGCAGACGGCGGATACCGCTTACAAAAAATCGTTCCCGTAGATATGTTTCCGCATACAGAACATGTCGAGACGGTGACGCTTATGAGTAAAGAATAAACAACAAGAGGACATTATGAAGTTATATGTAGCGCCACTTGAGGGCATCACAACATATACATACAGAAACACGCACCATGAGTTTTTCGGGGGAGCGGACGCGTATTTTGCGCCGTTTATCAATCCGAGTGATCAGGAAAAAGTGAGTAAAAAAGGAGTGCGTGATATTTTGCCTGAAAAAAACGGGCACACGCCTTTAAAAATTCAGGTGCTTACCAATCACGCAGAATCGTTTTTAAAGTTTGAGAAGAAAGTTCAAGCCATCGGATATAACGAAATCAACTTGAATGTTGGATGTCCTGCGCAGACGGTGGTGAAAAAAGGGCGCGGAGCGGGATTTTTACAAGACCCCGACGGAATGGACCGTTTTTTTGAAGAAGTCTTTTCCAAAACAGAAGCCGAAATTTCAGTCAAAACCCGAATTGGCTATGAAACGGAAAAAGAGATGGGGAAATTACTGGACATCTACAATCGCTACCCGATAAAAACGCTCATCGTGCACCCGAGAACGAGGAAAACCTTTAATAACGGGGTGCCCGATATGGAAACATTTCGCATGGTATATGAAAAC
>JAZRET010000215.1:0-8265 GCA_045660945.1 Congzhengia sp. | reverse complement strand
GTCCCTTTGCAACATCACCTAACTTCACAACCACTGCAATATACGGGCTGTCCGTTACAAAACGCACACGTCCGCCGGCAGTATGGCTTGAAAGTTCGCCCACGCCATCGCTTACCGTTCTTGCGATTTCTTCCGGCATACGACGAAATTTTCCATCAAAATGCTTTACGCCATAAATCTTAAAAGGATCTTCGAGCACATTGTAAAATTTGATGCCTTCCTTTTGAATTTTGTTGACAAATTTAAAGTTCGAATCAATTTCTGCGATGTTACTCATAAAAGGCACCTCTTAAGCATTTATTCATATCAAATTCATTATACAAGATAGGCACGAAAAAGTCAATATTGAAAATTTATTTCTTGCAAAGAACAAGATACTTTTGTATAATAAAAATAGAAAGAAGAAAAGGAGTTAAAAGGCAAATGACAAAAGAAACTTCAAAAAAGAAAAAAGGGCTTTTTAAACGCTTCTTGCCCTATTATAAAAAATATAAGCACATCATGATATTTGACCTCGTCTGTGCGCTGTTTACAACAGTTTGCGAGCTACTGCTTCCTTTAATCGCGCGCTTTATCACAGACCGCGCAACGAATGATTTGGCGTCCTTAACCACGCGCGCGATTTTGTCTGTCGGCGCGATTTACCTTGTGCTCCGTTTAATTGACACCGCCGCAAATTACTATATGGCTAACATGGGGCATGTGATGGGCGCAAAAATGGAAACGGATATGCGCAGGGATATGTTTTCGCATCTTCAAAACCTTTCTGCGTCCTTTTATGATAACACCAAGGTCGGAACACTCATGTCCCGCCTTACAAGCGACCTTTTTGATGTGACAGAGTTTGCACACCACTGCCCCGAAGAGCTATTTATTTCGGGCGTGAAAATCATCGTCTCCTTTTTGATTTTATGCACCTTTAATGTAAAACTCACGCTCATTATCTTCGCGGTTGTTCCCTTCATTTTAATCTGCACGCGATATTTTAACAAAAAAATGCGCGCACAATTTAAAAGGCAGAGAGTTCAGGTTGGAGAATTAAACGCAGGCGTTGAAGACTCCCTTTTAGGCATCCGCGTAGTGCATTCTTTTGCAAACGAAGCCGAGGAAAACAAAAAATTCGAGCGCGGAAACGAGCGACTCCTTGACATTAAGCGTCTTTCCTATCGCTATATGGCAGGCTTTCAGTCTTCTACGCGTTTATTTGACGGACTCATGTATATCACCATCGTTGTGGCAGGTGCATTTTTCATTAAGGATCACGCAATCACCGCCGCTGATTTCACGGCTTACCTTCTCTACGCCACAACGCTACTCACCTCTATCCGCAGAATTGTAGACTTTATGGAACAGTTCCAGCGCGGCATGACGGGCGTAGAACGCTTTTTTGAAATCATGGATACGCCCGTGGAAATTAAAGATTCACCCGACGCAAAAGAACTGAGCGATGTGGTCGGCGAAATCAAATTTGACAACGTCACATTTTCTTATGAAACGGAACTTGAAAATGTATTAAGCGACTTATCACTCACCGTAAACCCCGGCGACACTGTGGCATTGGTAGGCCCGTCAGGTGGTGGAAAAACGACGCTTTGCAGTTTGATTCCAAGATTTTATGATGCAACTTCCGGCACCATTTCCATCGACGGAAAAGACATTAAATCTCTAACGCTTGAAAGTCTCAGAAAAAATATTGGCGTAGTGCAACAGGACATTTATCTTTTCTCCGGAACCGTTTATGAAAATATTGAATACGGACTTTTGGGCGCAAGCGAAGAAGAAATTGTCGAGGCGGCAAAACTTGCCGGCGCGCACGATTTTATTATGAACCTTGAAAATGGATACGACACCTATGTCGGTGAGCGCGGCGTAAAACTCTCCGGCGGACAAAAACAAAGAATCGGTATTGCCAGAGTATTTTTAAAAAATCCCCCGATCCTCATTTTAGACGAGGCAACTTCGGCTTTAGACAACGAAAGCGAACGCATTGTGCAGTCTTCCCTTGAGAGACTTGCCAAAGGGCGCACCACGTTTGTGATTGCCCACCGTTTAACCACAGTGAAAAACGCATCTACCATTTTGGTTTTAACCGAAAACGGCATCGAAGAACAAGGAACACACGAAGAACTGATTGCAAAAGACGGCATCTACGGTAAGATGTATAAAATGTACAACGTTTAAGTTTTGACACATTTGATCTGTTCACAAAAACTTTTTATTTTCCCCGTTGACTTGCAGATTAGAAAATGGTATAATGTGAGCATGAAAAGCATCCTATTTTAAAACACGAGGTGAAACGAATGAAATCAACAGGAATTGTACGAAAAGTCGATGAACTTGGAAGAATTGTTCTGCCCATTGAACTCAGAAGAACTTTGGACATTGCAGAAAAAGATGCACTCGAAATTTATGTGGACGAAAGCAGTATCATATTGAAAAAATATGAACCTTCTTGTATTTTCTGTGGAGATTCCAAAGATGTGTTTTTATTCAAAGGCAAAAACATTTGCCCCAAGTGTTTAGAAGAGTTAAACAAATAATTTTTAAATGATAAGAGAAAAACTCGCTCAGGGTTTTTCTCTTTTTTATCCCCGAATGCACGCTCCGGAGGTAGTTTCATGAAAACAAAAAAAATACGTATTCTGCGCGATTCTTTCATTGCCATTTTCATACTTGCGCTCACTTTTTCGTTGAGCCTTTTCATTTACGATCTTTTCCGCATGGATTCCGTGATTGCGCTTTTATTTGTGTTGGCGGTTTTTGTAATTGCCCTTACAACAAACGGCCCTCTTTATGGTTTGATTTCCGCGCCAATCAGCGTCTTGGCGGTAAATTTTGCGTTTAACTTTCCCTTTTTTGCATTTGATTTTTCGATGCAGGAAAACATTGTATTCACGGTAATCATGGTAATCGTTACAGTTTCTACAAGTACCATGACCACCCGACTGAAAAAGCAGAAAAAAGTAGAGCGCGAAGCCATTATGCAATCCATGCGTGCTGACCTTTTGCGTGCAATTTCCCACGATTTGAGAACACCTCTTACCGTTATTTACGGCGCAAGTTCTACCGTTTTGGAAAACTACGACTCGCTTTCTGACAAAAGCAAACTGGAAATTATAGAAAATATCAAGCAGGATTCAGAATGGATCATCCGCATGGTGGAAAACTTGCTTTCCATCACAAAACTGGATCATCGCGGCGTAAATATCATAAAATCAGAAGTTGTTTTAGAAGAGCTGATAGACGCTGTTTTAATGAAACTAAAAAAACATTACCCCGACCAAGCGGTTTTGCTCTCTATGCCCGACTCTTTTATTACAATTATGGCAGATGCGATTCTGCTCGAACAGGTGCTTGTGAATTTATTGGAAAATGCCGTGCAACATGCCAAAGGAATGACCACACTTTCTCTCAACATTTTCACACGAGAGGATCAAGTTATCTTCGAAGTGATGGATGATGGTTGCGGAATGGAAAAAGAGAAACTCAAAAATATTTTTTCCGGATATCTGATGTCGGAGAATATGCCCAACGAACACAGAAAACGTCACATGGGCATTGGGCTTTCTGTTTGTTCTGCCATTATCAAAGCGCACGGCAGCGAAATTTCTGCAAAAAACAGAAAAAACGGCGGTATGGTGTTCAGTTTTTCACTCACTGCGCAGGAGGCACAGGATGAATAATAAATATAAGATTTTAATGATTGAAGATGACGCAAACATTCAAAAGTTTTTAAGTGCACTCTTTAAAGCCAATGATTATATGGCACTTTCTGCATCAACTGCCTCTACGGGATGGATGATTTATTCTTCGCACCGCCCTGACCTCATCATTTTAGATTTAGGGCTCCCCGATTCAGATGGGACAGAATTTTTAAAAAAACTCCGGGAAACGAGTCTCACGCCCGTTATGGTTCTTTCCGCAAGGAGTGACGAAAGCGACAAAGTCGAAGTGCTGGATTTAGGCGCAAATGATTATGTTACAAAACCGTTTGGAGCGCAGGAACTTTTAGCAAGAGTGAGAAGCATACTCAGAACCACACGCAGAACTTCTCTGGAAGAAAATGTTCCGGGCGGAACCTTTAAAACCGGAGAACTCACAATTGATTTTGATGCAAGAAAAGTACTGTTTCAAGGGACCGAAATTAAATTTACACAAACGGAATTTAACATTTTAGCATACCTTTCCGATCACTTTGGAAAAGTTTTGACGTATTCTGCTATCATCCGCGAAATCTGGGGAATGTCAGATTCGGGAAGCATCAAAAAACTTCAGGTAAATATGGCAAACATCCGAAAAAAGCTGGGCTTAAAACCCGGTGAAAATCAATATATCTCCAATGAATTGGGTGTTGGATATCGGATGCATAATGACAACGAATAAAAGAGTGGTGAAAATTTCACCGCTCTTTTTTTACATTTTTTCGATTTTGCAATTTCTTAACTGCATCTTTACCAAATATCCTATATAATGATTATTGTAAGTTAAAAAAACAGGAGAAAGGTATTGATTCAACATGAATTTTTTTGATGTACTCACTTTAATCGGCGGCTTATGTTTATTCCTTTTCGGAATGAGCGTAATGGGAGATGCGCTGGAGCGTCGCGCCGGAAGTAAATTAAGTGCTATTATCGGCAGACTTACCAACAACAAATTAGCAGGCTTTTTAACCGGTCTCGGCGTAACCGCAATCATCCAGAGTTCTTCTGCAACGACCGTTATGGTTGTTGGTTTTGTAAACTCAGGACTTATGACGTTAAAACAGTCCATCAGCGTCATTATGGGCGCAAACATCGGCACAACGGTTACTGCCTGGATTTTAAGTTTAGGCGGCATTGAAAGTTCAAACTTTTTCGTGCAGTTATTTAAACCGATGTCATTTACGCCGCTTCTGGCTTTCATCGGTATCGCACTTTATATGTTTTCTAAAAAAGACAAAAGCAAGGACACGGGCACGATTTTTCTTGGCTTTGCCGTTTTGATGTTCGGTATGGACATTATGTCGGGTGCTGTGGCAGGATTAAAAGACGTTCCTGCTTTCCGCGAACTCTTCATTATGTTTAAAAACCCGATTTTGGGCGTTTTAGCAGGTGCAGTTTTAACTGCAATCATTCAGTCGAGTTCTGCTTCTGTCGGTATCCTTCAGGCACTCACCGTAACCGGGCAGATTTCTTATGGCGCAGTGCTTCCGATTATTATGGGTCAGAACATCGGTACCTGTATTACCGCAATTTTATCTTCATTTGGAACAAACAGAAATGCTAAACGCGTAGCACTTGCGCATCTTTCCTTTAACGTCATCGGAACGGTTGTGTTAATGATTTTGCTCTATCTTGCACAAGCATTCTTCACGCTACCGATTTTAAATGCATCCGCGTCGCATTTCGGCATCGCTGTTGCGCACTCGTTCTTTAACGTTGTATGTACTGCGATTCTTCTCCCGATGTCGGGACTTTTAGAAAAGTTAGTTTGCAGACTCGTTCCCGACGGCGAAACAAAAGAAATCAAAACAAAGCTCGACGAGCGCTTACTTTTAACGCCCGCTATCGCGCTGGATACTTGTAGAAAATATGCCTTTGAAATGGCAAAATGCTCCGTTGGTGCATTAAAGAACAGCATCTATATGCTTTCTGAATATAAGCCTGCTGTTGCGGAAGAAATCCGAGCAAAAGAAGAAGAAACGGACCTCTACGAAGACGTAATCGGAAACTACCTTGTAAAACTTTCTTCCCGTCAGATTGGTAAAATGGAAAGCGCTGAGGCGGCAAGACTTCTCCACCTCATTGGAGATTTTGAAAGAATTTCCGACCACGGCGTGAACCTCTTAGAGTCTGCAGAAGAACTATTAGACAAAAACATTCAGTTTACTCCTGCGGCAAAAAAGGAATTAAAAACGCTCACCGACGCGGTAGAAGAAATTACCGACCTTGCTTTAAAAGCGTTTGAAGAAAATGACGCAAGTTCCGCGTTTGATATTGAGCCACTGGAAGAAATTATCGACCGCTTAAAAGAAACCATGCGCGCAAATCACATTTTAAGACTGCAACAAGGAGAGTGCAGTATTGAAGCAGGTTTTGTGTGGTCTGATTTATTAACAAACTTAGAGCGCGTTTCTGACCACTGCTCGAACATCGGCGGTTGCATCACAGAAACATCTCACTATAATTTGAATCTCCATCAAAATGTTCGTGTAATAAAATCCGAAACAGACGCGTATAAAACAAAATACGCGGATTATGTAAATAAATATAGTTTATAAAAAGGAGCGTTTCATCTTGGAAATTTGGCAAATTTCATTACAGGTTTTGATTTTGGCACTTGGCTTTTGTATGCTCGTGAAGGGCTCAGACTGGTTTGTTGATGGTTCATCCGCCATTGCAACGAAGTTTAAAATCCCGCAACTTGTGATCGGCCTTACCATCGTTGCGATGGGAACAAGTGCGCCCGAAGCGGCCGTGAGCATCACTGCGGCGATGAGAGGAAATGCGGGGATTACAATCGGAAACATCGTTGGTAGTAACATCTTAAACATTTTAATTATTTTGGGCATTTGTGCACTCATTACACCGCTTACGGTTGCAAAATCAATCATGAAGATTGATATTCCGTTTATGCTCCTCATCACGGCGCTTCTGCTCGTTACAGGCCTTGACGGAACTGTTTACTTTTGGGAAGGCATTATCCTTCTTATTTTCTTCATCGGATATCTTACTTATCTTTTCATTGTGGCAAAAAAAGATAAAGACAAAGAACCCGAATGTGAAATTAAGCCCATGAGCGCGCCAAAAGCAATTTTCTTTACTTTGCTCGGCCTTGTACTCATTGTCTGGGGCAGTGATTTAACAGTTGACAGCGCCTCCGCCATCGCAAAGGCGCTAGGCTTGAGTGAACGCTTTATCGGACTTACCATCGTTGCGCTCGGAACATCGCTTCCCGAACTTTTCACATCGGTTTCTGCCGCAAGAAAAGGAAATGCGGATATTGCAATTGGTAACATCGTGGGAAGTAACATTTTTAACATCTTGTTTATCGTAGGTGTTTCTGCGGTCATCATTCCCGTAACCTTCTTAAAGCCCTTTATTTTCGACACCATAATCGCAATCGTTGCCGGACTTATTTTGTGGGCTTGTCCCGTGAAAAGTTATAAACTCAAATGGTGGGCCGGCATAGTTATGCTCGTAAGTTACGCAATCTATTTTGCAGTCATCCTCTAAAAAAAGCAACAAAAAAGACCGCTTCCAAACGGAAACGGTCTTTATTTTTTTGATTATTCTGCGCTAAACGGCAGAAGTGCAATATGTCTTGCTCTTTTGATTGCTTCTGTTAACTGTCTCTGGTGCTTAGCACATGTACCTGTAATTCTTCTGGGAAGAATTTTAGCACGTTCAGACACATATCTTCTTAACTTAGCAACGTCTTTGTAATCGATAAATTCAACTTTATCCTGACAGAAGGAGCAAACTTTTTTCTTTGCTTTACGTGTTCTGTTCATCGGTCTTTCAGCCATGATATAAATCCTCCTTTTCGTTAACTTTAAACTTTAGAAGGGTAAGTCTTCTTCTTCAATAGGCATAAATCCGTCGATATCGCCAACTGCTGAAGCAGCAGGTTCTGTCGGATATAAAGATGAGGAAGATGTCGGTGCTTCAAAACTTGCGTCGCCCTCATTTTTACTCTGTGCAAATTCCCAGGAGTCTACTACAACTTCCATTGTGTTGCGGTTTTTTCCTTCGTTATCGGTCCAGCTTCTTGTTTGAAGTGTACCTTCTAAGGCGATACGCTGACCTTTTGTGAAGTATTTTGCAATGCCTTCACCGGTCTGACGCCAAGCGATACAGTTGATAAAATCAGCTTTTCTCTCTTCGCCCTGTTTTACGAATCTTCTGTCACAAGCAACCGAGAAACTGCAAACATTAATTCCCGATGTTGTAGCACGAAGTTCAGGATCTCTTGCCAGTCTGCCCACTAAAATAACTTTGTTCATGTTTGTTACCCTCCATGCGAATTCGCATTAGTTTGCGGCTTTCTTTTCATCTTTTTTGATGATGATGCTTCTTAATAAGCCGTCTGTGATATTGTAGATACGTTCGAGTTCGAGCGGGAAATCCGGTTTCGCACTGAAATTCACGAGCACGTAGTAACCTTCTGTTTTGTAATCGATGGGATAAGCCAAACGTCTTTTGCCCCATTCATCAACAGATTCGATTTCACCTGCTTTTGAAATCAATGTTTTGAACTTTTCAACAATACCTGCGATCGCTTCTT
>JAZRET010000214.1:0-8272 GCA_045660945.1 Congzhengia sp. | reverse complement strand
GTCAACGTTTTCGTCGGAAGAAATCACGGAAATTTTAGATCTTGAACCTGCTTCACGGGAAATGGTGTTAATTTCAACCACGCCGCTGTCGCACTCGGGAACTTCCTGCTCAAAGAGTTTTCTTACTAAACCCGGATGGGTACGAGATAAAATAATCTGCGGATTGTTACCGGATGCTTTTACTTCTGCAACGAAGAACTTCATTCTCATACCGGGGCGATAGTGTTCACCCGGAATCTGTTCGTTTACCGGAACAATTGCCTCTGTGTCATTTCCAATTTGCACGATTAAGAATTTGCCTTCATCTTTTGTGATGAGGCCTGTTACCATAGAGTTTTCTCGGTCTCTATAAATGGTGATTACTTTATCGCGTTCTGCTTCTTTAATTCTCTGCACAACCACCTGTTTTGCAGTCTGTGCTGCGATTCTTCCGAATGTTTTCGGTGTTACTTCAAAGTTTACCACATCTCCTAAAGAATAACCGCCTTTTACTTCATTTGCTTCTTCTAAGGTAAGTTCTAAATCGGGGTTTTCTACTTCTTCTACAACGGTTTTCTGCTGATAAACCTTAATTTCTCCCGTTTCCTTGTCAATATTCACAACTACATTCTGCGCATGACCATAGTTTTTCTTATACGCAGTGATGAGTGCAAACTCGATGGTTTCCAAAAGGGAGTCTTTACTGATGTTTTTATCCTCTGCAATCTCCGCTAAAGCGGTGATAAATTCCTGATTCATTTTTGATTCATTCCTCCTATTTAAAATTCTACCGTTAATCTTATTTGTGATATTTTATCCATCGGGATTTCTAAACTTTCTCCACCGCGATCCAAAGACACAACATTATCACAAAAGCCAATGAGTTTTGCGGTAATTTCGCGTTCTTTATTGATCGGCGCAAAAAGTTTTACATCCACGTTTTTTCCCATACATTTTTCAAAGTGAAAATCGTACTTAATCGCGCGGTCGAGTCCTGCAGACGAAACCTCGAGCATATACGCCTGGGGAATCGGGTCTTTTTCGTCAAGTACAACGTCTAAAGCGCGGCTGACACGCTCACAATCGTCAATAGAAATGCCGCCTTCTTTGTCTAAATACACGCGAAGCACATAGTCAGGTCCTTCTTTTTGAAACGTAACGTCCCAAATCTCGACTGACGCATCTTCTGCGATTGGGGTAAGGAGTGATAAAACTTCCTTTTCGGTCTTATTATAAGCCACTTAGATCTACCCTCTTTTTTCTTTAATAAAGTGTTTAAAAAATTAGATATACAATGCGAAAGAGTGGGAACAAATGCCCACTCTTTCTAACCACAATATCCACATATACATTATAACAAATGTTGCTTTAAAATGCAAGTACTTTTAATAAGATTTTTATTAAAAATCAATTTTAAATCTGTCTGAATCAACGAAATTCGGAACCGACTATGTAAATGTACTCAAAACATTGCGGTTTCGACCGAAATTACTCTCTATTCTGCGCGAAACATTCGCTGCAATATACAGGACGGTCTTCTTTCGGCTCAAAAGGAACCTGAGCTTCTTTGCCGCAGGCAGCGCAGATTGCTGTATGCATTTCTCTGTTCTGTCTGATGCTGTTCTTTCTTGCAATTCTGCATTCTTTGCAGCGTCCGGGTTCGTTTTCGAAACCTTTTTCTGCATAGAATTCCTGTTCACCGGCTGTGAACACAAATTCTGCTCCGCAGTCTTTGCATACCAATGTCTTGTCTTCGTACATTGAAATCCCTCACTTTGAATAAAAAAATATTGATATTTATTGAAAGCCTTGTGGCTTGCAATCTAAAAATAGCATCCCAATCAATTGGGATTTTCAAGATATTTTTCAATCTTTCGTTTTACACGCGAAAGTGCATTGTCCACAGTTTTAGGGGTCTTTTGCAAATATTCGGCAATTTCTCTATACGAAATACCGCTGAGGTACAAAGTCAATACACGGCGCTCAAAGTCACTTAAGAGTGCACTTACCGCCGTCACAAAATCTTCTACGTTTTCCCGCTCGATTACGATATTCTCGGGATTTAAATTCCGCGGATCTTCAAAAAACTCTAATCCTACGGTATCTCCTCCGTCATCTGTTCCGTGAATCGAAACGTAATAATTTAACGGGTGATTTTTCTTCCTTGTGGAAGTTTTCACTGCCGTAATCATCTGCCGGACAATACAAACGCCCGCAAATGTTTTAAAGCCTGCACGTTTTTCTGCATCAAAGGACATAATGGCTTTGTAAAGACCGATAAATCCTTCCTGCACCAAATCGTCTTTCTCGGCGCCAGCCAGAAAGTAGGGGCCGGAGCGCAGATGAACAAAAGGCTCATATTTTTCTGCGATAAAGTCCATCGCATTTTTGTCACCCTTTTGTGCCAACAATACAATTTCTTCATCATCAAGCACAGTATAATCGACTTGTTTTTTCACCTTTTCTCATCCTATTCTCTCAGCACAACTTCTCATACGCGCCTATCATAAATTATATTTTATTTTACGCGCAACGTCAAGCAATTTTTGCAGTTTTTTATCATTTTTGGTAAAAATCACACACTAAATCTTATTTAATTTGTTCAAAATGCACATAAAATATGACGGGACCTCTTGTGTGAACTCCATATATTTTTCCGTTGTCGGATGCATAAAACCAAGTTTTGCCGCATGCAGCAGTTGACCGGATATCCCATTTGTTTTTGCGAGTTTATCTTCTTTTAATCCATACACCGGATCGCCTACAATATGTTTTCCGATAGACTTCAAATGTGCACGAATTTGATGGGTTCTGCCGGTTTCAAGTCTGCATCTTAAAAGGGTATAGCCTTCGTAGCGCATTTCCACGAAAAAGTGCGTTACGGCTTCTCTTCCATCCTTTGCACCGGCTAGCATTTTTTTGCGGTCTTTAGGATCTCTTCCAATCGGTTTATCCACCGTATGTTCTTCCCAATTTACGCCGCCGTGAATCAAGCAAAAATATTCGCGCGAAACCGTGTGTGCCTGAATCTGCTCCGCCAACGAAAGGTGCGCCTTGTCATTTTTTGCAACCACCAAAATACCGCTTGTATCCTTATCAATACGGTGCACAATTCCGGGGCGTATGACGCCATTAATGGCAGAAAGACTCCCCCCGGTGTGAAACATCAGGGCATTTACCAATGTTCCGTCAGGGTTTCCCGGGGCAGGATGCACCACCATTCCTTGCGGTTTATTGACAACAATAACATCTCTATCCTCATAAAGAATATCCAGCGGTATATCCTGAGGCAAAGCATTTAGAACACGAGGTTCGGGTTTTTCCACCCGAACCTCGTCAGATTCTTTTAGTTTCAGTTTTTTATTGGCTACGTTACCGTTTACAGTAACATTCCCTTCTTCAAGCAGTTTCTGTGCGCCGGAACGCGTCACATCAAACTGCTCCGAAACGAACACATCAAGTCTTTTGCCAATATCAGCATTCGTCACTGTTACTTTCATCATTTTTTTGCTCCTTTTCGGTAGCATTATCGTCTTTTTTCTTCTCTTTCCTCTCGTCTTTTCCGTCTATAAAAAGGATATAGATAATAAGTAGTGCCGCACCGATTGTAACAAAACAATCCGCCACATTAAAAATCGGAAAATCAATCAAACGGAAATCGAGAAAATCTACCACAAAGCCGAGTCTTACGCGGTCAACCAGGTTCCCGATTGCACCACCGACCAAAAATGTCAGCGCGGTGATAAGCATACGACTTTTTGGTTTTTTCAAAACAACATACAAAATCATTGCTACAATGACCAAAGCCGAAATGATTGCAAGCATCCCGGTATGTTCCGAGAAAACGCTGAATCCTGCTCCGGTATTTTCACAATACGTAAAGTAAAATACTTTCTCTATAAGTTCGATAGTAGCAACTTTTGTAAGTTCTGAAAGCACAATCAGTTTTGTGAGTTGGTCAAACAAAACAATCAGTACTGTGCCCATAAAAAACGGTATCAGCAAGGAATTAGTCCTCCTTCAAAACGCTTGCACAACGTGCACAAAGTGTGGGATGCTCTGCATCTTTTCCTACGCTTTCGCTGTACATCCAGCAGCGTTCACACTTTTCTCCTTCTGCTGCCGCAACCAAAACCTTCACGCCGGTTTCACCAACAAAAGCGTTATCACTTGCTTCAGCGATCGGCGCTACTTTTACGCCGGATACGATAAAGTACTGAATTAACTTCTCTTCCATACCGGAAAGCAAATCAAATGCTGCGCCATCTGCAAAAATGGTGACATTTGCGCCTAAAGAGTGACCAATTGTTTTCTCTGTTCTTGCAGTCTCGAGTGCTTTTGACACATCTGCTTTAATCGCCAAAATGTTATCCCATTTTGCTTCGAATGCTTCGTCATAAAGTTCCGGTGTGGGTTTGGGCATATCGTTCATTAAAACGAACTCTGTTTCATCTCCGTCAACATGCGGCATAAACGACCAGATTTCTTCTGATGTGTATGCTAAAACAGGTGCCAAAAGACGAACAAGTGCGTCTAAGACTTTATACATCACAGTCTGCGCTGCGCGGCGCTCTGTGCTATTTGCTTTTGATGTATAGAGTCTGTCTTTGATAACATCTAAATAGAAGTTACTCATTTCAACGATACAGAAGTTATGAATAGAATGCTGAACGATGTGGAATTCATAGTTTCTGTATGCCTTTAATACTTTTTCAACGAGTTTAGAGAGGCGAATCATTGCCCACTTGTCAATTTCATTCATGTTTTCTACCGCTACCATATCGGTGTTCGGGTTAAAGTCATGAATGTTACCTAAGATATATCTTGCAGTATTTCTGATTTTTCTGTAGGATTCAGAAAGTTGTTTTAAAATACCGTCAGAAATACGCATATCTGTTTTATAGTCTGCAGATACAACCCAGAGTCTTAAAAGGTCTGCGCCGTATTTATCAATGATATCCTGCGGGCTGATGCCGTTTCCTTTGGATTTAGACATCTTATCACCGGATTCATCCACAATCATGCCGTGTGTGATAACGGCTTTATAAGGTGCTTCTCCACGTGCTGCGATAGAGGTTAAAAGGGATGACTGGAACCAACCTCTATACTGGTCATTACCTTCTAAATAAAGGTCTGCCGGGAAACGAAGTCCTTCTTTTACATCTAAAACGCCTGCGTGAGAAGAACCGGAGTCGAACCATACGTCCATAATATCCTGTTCTTGCGTAAATTCTGTACAGCCACATTCACATTTTGTGCCGGCGGGCAGAATATCTTTTGGATCGGTTTCATACCAAGCGGTAGAACCTTTTTCACGGAAGAGGTCGGAAACTGCTTTGATGGATTCTTCTGTGATAAGTTCTTTTCCACAGTCGCTGCAGTAGAAAATCGGAATTGGAACGCCCCATGTTCTCTGTCTTGAAATACACCAGTCACTTCTGTCTACAACCATGCCGGTGATGCGGTCTTCACCCCACTTGGGAATCCACTGTACCTTTTTGATTGCGTCAACTGCCGCATCTTTAATATCATCAACGGAAGCAAACCACTGCTCTGTTGCACGGAACACGATCGGCTGATGACATCTCCAGCAATGCGGATACTGATGGATGATTTCTTCAATCGCATAAAGCGCATTTAATTCTTTTAATTTTTCGATGATTTTCTCATTGGATTTTTCATAGAATAAACCGGAAAATTCGCCTGCTAATTCATTTAAATAACCTTTGCCGTCTACAGGAACGATAATCGGGATATCTTTATAGTTTCTGCAAGCTACATAGTCTTCTGCACCGTGACCGGGAGCTGTGTGAACGCAGCCTGTACCGGCATCAAGCGTTACATGGTCACCAACGATAACCAAAGACTCACGGTCGATAAACGGATGTTTGCAGGAAATGAATTCTAACTCTTTACCCGTGTATTCTGCCACGATTTCATAAGAATCGATTTTTCCGGCAGCCATCACGTTGTCGATAAGTTCACGGGCTAAAACATAATATTCATTATTGGCTTTTACCAAGCAATAAATAAAGTCAGGATTGAGTGCAATTGCCACGTTGCCGGGAAGTGTCCAGGTGGTTGTGGTCCAGATTACAAAGTAAATGTCTTTTGAATCTACGCCGGTGTTTTTGAATACGCCGTTGTCATTTGCAACGCGGAATTTTACGTAGATAGAGTTTGTTTTATCTTCCTGGTATTCAATTTCGGCTTCAGCCAATGCTGTTTCACAGTCTGTACACCAGTAAATCGGCTTTAAGCCTTTATAGATATAGCCTCTTTTTGCCATTTCGCCGAAAATTTCAATCTGTTTTGCTTCAAATTTCGGGTCTAATGTGATATATGAATCGTCCCATTTACCCAATGCGCCCAAACGCTGAATCTGGCTTTTTTGGTTTTCAACCTGAGAAAGCGCGAAATCACGGCAAGTATTTCTGAAGTTTACAATGCCTGCTTCGTGACGGTTGATTCCTAAAATTTTAATCGCCTGACGTTCAATCGGAAGACCATGGGTATCCCAACCGTGAATGTAAGGCGCCTTAAAACCGTCCATATTCTTAAATCTTGTAATAACGTCTTTTAAGGTCTTATTGAGCGCGTGACCCATATGCATATTACCGTTTGCATACGGAGGGCCATCGTGTAAAATAAAGAGGGGTTTTCCCTCGTTATGCTCCATCAATTTTTCATACATCCCGTTATCCTGCCATCTTTTCAGGGTTTCGGGTTCTCTTTGAGGTAAACCGGCACGCATCGGAAACTCCGTCTGCGGCAGGTTTAAGGTTTTGCCGTAATCCTCTGCCATTTCTTTCTCGCTCCTAACTTGTCTAAATCTTTATGTAACATCTTATGTTTTTTTCTTCTTTATTCTTCCGTCTGCACGGGTTCCATCACACGCGTTGCTTCCGGTTCTTCTTCGGGAAGTTCATTAAGCATCTGCATATGAGAATTTAAAACCGCAGAAAGACGCGCACGCAATAAACTGATTTTTGCTTCAACATCTGCCAATATGCGACGTTTTCCGACAACCTGCTCTTCTGCCTTATTTAAAATTTCTTTAGCTTGTACTTTTGCATCGTTTACGATGTTATCTGCCTGCTCGTGCGCATTTTTGATAATTTCTTCACTCGTTCGCTGCGCGGATATAATTGCACTGCGCATGGTTTCTTCCATTTCCTTGTAGGTATCAACCGCATCCTTTAAAATGGCGTTTTTATCCTTTAAATCTGCGTTTTCTCGGTACATTCTGCTGTAGTCTTTAAAAAGTTCTTCTAAAAATTCATCCACTTCATCTGCACTATAGCCACGAAATGATGATTTAAATACCTTATTTTGAATATCTACCGGTGTAATCATAAGAAACCCACTCCTTCTTTGCGCAAATACATTTAAACATATTTTTTTATTTCAACCGCAATACGGCCTTTTTTTGTTTCGCCGGAAACAGCCAAAAATACAAATCTGCCGTGGTGTTTAATTGAAAGCACGTCGCCTTCTTTTAGTTTTTTTGCCCCATCATTTACTACGCAGAAATTGACACTTACACCATCACCGGTGATAAGCGTCTGTGCGTCCGAACGCGAAAGTTTCGTGCATGCGCACACCAAAGCATCCAGCCGCAGTGATGAAACCACCGCGCGTGACACTTCAAAGGGATGTGATAATGACACGCTTTTTTCTTCCGGAAGATAGGATACGGTAACTTTTTTTCTGCCAACTGTTTTGAGTTGGTAGATGAGAAATTCTGCGATGCTTTCATCGCATATTAAAACTGCCTCGTCACCGTTTACATAAATATCTCCCGTCATCTCGCGTTTAATGCCGAGTCCCAAAACGGAACCAAGTACATCACGATGGGTCATACCTGAAATGCCGGAAATCAGCAACCGCACAATTGGAAAAAGGGCTTTATCCGGTTCTGAAAATTCAGGGAAAAAGCCGAGCATCACCCGTTCTGCATCCTCGGCTCCGCCAAAGAAACATGTATTGACAAAGGGTGATACCCGAAAATTTGTCTTGAACACTGCCAATTCGTGAGGACTCACAAAACGAGAAAAACGAACACTCTTATACTTAAGTACAGACTGTTCGAGATCCTCGCACCGTGATATCCATTCTCTGTCAGCTGACATCACATTTTGTTTTTTCAACTTAGTTTACAAACGGGAAGCCTTTGATTTCTTCATGGAAATTGCCCATTACTTCCACATTGTGAGGCGTGATTAAGAAAATACGATTAGAAACGTTCTGGATTCTGCCATCCACACCGTATACTGCACCGGAAAGAAAATCA
>JAZRET010000213.1:0-2214 GCA_045660945.1 Congzhengia sp. | reverse complement strand
GGCCTCCGACTTCCAGACCAGCCTTGCCACACCATGTTAAACCTTGCGATACCTCAACAAACCAAACCTCACGCCAACTCGCCATATCATTTTTATTTATTGTGCCTGAACGTGGAACATACCGTTCTGCCCATCTCTTTCAGGTCGCCATTCACCAACGCCACATACATAACCACCGGCATTGATAATGTTGATAATATTCTCCAAAGAGTAGTTGCCATTCTGATTGAACGTTACTGTCAATTCAACAGACCAATTGCGAAACTCTCCGCGATATCTGATATCTGCTGTTACCATGCCGACACGCACCATATCTTCACGCATGATCGGAGCATCGCTTTTGATCTCTACAAGACCATCCTCGTTTGAATCAATGTAGAACACGCCGCGAAGTGACATTTTATCTTTTGACCATCCTAATCTATACGCCGCAGAGATAGCCGCCTGTTTGAAAGCGGTAACAGGGAAACCGAATGTTGCACCGTTCTCGATTGCTTCCGTGAAAGCCTTTTCGCAATCCTCTTCTGACATAGAGTTCTCTACTTCTGGTTTACCAGTGATCCAATACATGGATTCGATGAAGTCATAAACTGGATTCTTCGGTTCTTTCTTCTTACCTTTGCTTTTGCCCTGTTGTGCTTCGAGCATTTCTCTTTTCGCCTTTACGCTCCATGCGTGCATAATCAAAGGCGTATCACCTACAAGTTTCAATGTAACCTTCTTCATTTCGATAGGTTTGATTTCAATAAGTTCTGCCTTCTTTGTTGCTGCCATAATTTCTACTCCTCCGTTTTCTTATAATTGAATTGTTGTGTTGTTCTCTGCCGCATAGACATTTACTTCCGGCAGAAGTTCTTTTATCTTTTCAAGACATTCAGATACATCTACTGTTTGATTGCTCATGTGACATATCGCGACTGTCTGTAAAGATTCTGTTGCGTTTACTTTCAAGAAACCTAAACAGGCATCCAAACTCATGTGACCAAGTACCTTATGCCGATAACTTGCTGTTTCTTCGTTGACATATTTGCTTTGCCAATTACACTCGCAAAGAATGAAGTTGACTTTTTGTGAAGTGAACCGATAGCGCGTCAGTTCCAAATCCGTGACATAAAGCATTTTGAAACCGTTTTTGTGCTTGATATAAAACCCACAACATGGCGTACCATCGTGTTCAACAGGGAATGAAGATACCACATATACCCCAAGCGTTTTCTTATCCATTCCACTTTCTGTCAGATAAGGTTTGAATATCGGCAATCCATACAGTTCAAGTGTATCTGCACTCAATGAGTGATCTTTGTGTTCGTGGCTGACAAGCACTCCGTTCACTTTTGAAATGTCATATCCGAGCGCACTATTTATTTGCTTGATATTCACGCCACAGTCCAAAATCAGAATGTTTCCATCTTCATCAATCAGGAAATAAGAGTTTCCGCTTGATCCGGTGCGCAAGGTCTGAATCATCATTCTTCTGTGTCCTCGTCAACGAAGTCGATTGTATTCGCTTCTGCTTCGATATGGATTTCGTTTAATTCTCTTGCATCTGTTTCAATCGCAACCTCTTCTGTATAGGTCGCTTGCTGTTCAACGCTCTCAAAATCCAACGAAATATATTTACACAACCGCCGAATAACTGTCTTGCGATACATCTCTCCTGTAAAAGATTTCCAGGCGTTGCCGTCCTTCATCTTGCTATGTTTTCTTGTGTTTTCGAGTTCTTCAAGCGTCATAACATCGTAGTTCATACCGCCGTCCTTGTATGTGACTACCGCGAACGCACCGATGATTTTGTCGCTATGCGGAAACTTCGGCTTGAAATTGATCGTCTGCTCTCCGTTCGTGATAACTTCTTCAAATTCATCGCCTTCGCAAATCAGTTTTGCGTAGATTTCCTTAATCGGTCTTGTCGAATACTTCTTTGCGAGTTTCATTTCGCCCTTGTAACTTGTCTGATAATTCAGTTTCGATCCATACGGAATCAAGTAGCAATCTCCCTGAAAGAAATCAAGCCCAAGATACGCCCCTTTAACAAGTCCTGACATAATGACTTGCGGAGAATATTTCTTAAAATCATCTGCCTTGTCATTCAAAACCGCGATACAGTTTTGGATAAACCTTTCCTTATTGAGTTCCTTCGGTAACGCACCCGCAACGCTATCGAGTTTTTCGTTGAGTGCTAATGCGAAATCTGCCATTTTCTTTTCTCCTTTC
>JAZRET010000212.1:0-26526 GCA_045660945.1 Congzhengia sp. | reverse complement strand
TGGATACGCCGAGTGGTGAAGTTTGTTCAAAACACAAGGCATAAAAACAAAGGGAATTCGCCAAGAGGCGAATTCCTTCCTTTCGTTTTGCGTTATTTTGATTTTTATCATGCATACAAAACGGCTTTGTTATGCACTTTCTTCGCCTTGTGTGGTCTGTGCATTTTGCTACAGCCCTTGTTATTATTTTACAACAATATTGACTAGTTTTCCGGGAACGCAGATCACTTTTACCACTGTTTTTCCTTCGATGAGTTCTTTGATTTTTTCGTTTTCCAGTGCAACTTTTTCCATATCTTCACGGGAAATATCTGCCGGAATTTCAATTTTATCTTTTACCTTGCCGTTAATCTGTGCTACGATTTCCACGGTATCGTCTACCGTTTTTTCCTCGTCGTATTTCGGCCAGGTTGTCTGATGCAGGAATCCTTCAAATCCTGCATTGACCCACATTTCTTCTGTTAAGTGCGGTGCCGCAGGGTTTAAAAGTGTGATAAAGATTTTGAGTTCTCCGCGGGTAATGGAGCCTTTTTTGTAGATATCGTTAATGAGCGCCATCAAAGCCGCAATACCGGTGTTAAACTTCATCTTATCAAAGTCATCCGTAACCTTTTTGATGGTTTTATGGAATGCTTTTTCTAAGTCACTGCTCAAGCCTTCTTCATCTGTTAAAATGCCCTGCAGATTCCAAACACGCTCGATAAAACGGAAGCATCCTTTTACGCCGTTAATCGACCACGGTGTTGCCTGGTCGAATGCACCGATAAACATTTCATACGTACGGAAGGTGTCCGCGCCGAACTGTTCGACCATATCATCCGGGTTTACAACATTCCCGCGGGACTTAGACATTTTCTCGCCGTTTTCACCCAAAATCATACCATGTGAAGTACGTTTTGCGTACGGTTCAGGCATAGAAACCACGCCGATATCATATAAGAACTTGTGCCAGAAACGAGAGTATAAAAGGTGAAGCGTTGTGTGCTCCATACCGCCGTTGTACCAGTCAACCGGGAGCCAGTAGCTGAGTTTTTCCTGCGCCGCCAAAGCGGAATCGTTTTGAGGATCGATATAACGCAGGAAGTACCAAGAAGAACCTGCCCACTGAGGCATGGTGTCTGTTTCTCTTGTTGCTGCGCCTCCGCAATGAGGACAAGTTGTGTTCACCCAATCGGTCATTTTAGCCAAGGGCGATTCGCCGTTTTCACCGGGTTCAAAACTGTCGGTTTCAGGAAGTCTTAATGGAAGCTCACTTTCCGGAAGCGGAACCCAGCCGCATTTTTCACAATATACAAGCGGAATCGGTTCGCCCCAATATCTCTGACGAGAGAATACCCAGTCGCGAAGTTTATAATTTACTTTTCTCGCGCCAATTCCTTTTTCTTCTAAGAAAGCAATCATTTTTGCGATTGCATCTTTCACTTCTAAGCCATTCAAGAAACCGGAGTTTACCATCTTGCCGCTATAGGTGTCTGTATATGCTTCCTTCTGAACATCCTCACCACCTGCAACAACTTCAATAATCGGAAGGTCGAATTTCTTTGCAAATTCCCAGTCACGATCATCGTGCGCCGGAACTGCCATGATTGCGCCGGTACCGTAACTTGTCAATACATAATCCGAAATAAACACGGGGATTTTTTCGTCATTCACGGGATTAATTGCCATAATGCCGTCTAATTTTACGCCGGTTTTTTCTTTGGAAAGTTCAGTACGTTCAAATTCGCTCTTTCTTGCCGCTTCTTTCTGATAAGCTGCAACTTCATCGATATTTTTAATCTTGTCTTTATAAGTTTCTAAAATCGGATGTTCCGGTGAAAGCACCATATAGGTTGCGCCGAAAAGCGTGTCCGCACGGGTGGTATATACGCGGATTTTGGCGTCTAACCCGTCTACTTTAAAGTCAAGTTCTGCACCCTCAGAGCGTCCAATCCAGTTTTTCTGCTGAATTTTTACTTTTTCGATATATTCTAAATCGTCCAAGTCGTCAATTAAGCGCTGTGCGTATTCTGTGATTTTGAGCATCCACTGGCTCTTGTTTTTCTGTACAACTTCACTGCCGCAACGCTCACAAACGCCGTTTACAACTTCTTCGTTTGCAAGGCCTACTTTACAGCCCGTACACCAGTTAATCGGCATTCCCTGCTTATATGCAAGACCTTTTTTGAATAATTGCAGGAAAATCCATTGTGTCCATTTATAATATCTGTCATCCGTTGTGGAAATTTCTTTTGTCCAGTCAAAAGAAAAACCGATTGACTGAAGTTGACGTTTGAAGTTCGCGATATTATTTTCCGTTACCACTTTCGGATGGATTTTGTTTTTGATTGCAAAGTTTTCTGTAGGAAGACCGAATGCATCCCAACCCATCGGATAAAGTACGTTATATCCTTCCATACGTTTTTTTCTTGCGATAATGTCAAGCGCGGTATAACTTCTCGGGTGACCAACATGAAGACCATGTCCCGAAGGATACGGGAATTCTACCAAGCCGTAAAATTTCGGCAAGGTGTAGTCTTCTTTTGCCGCGAACGTATTTTCGTCATACCATTTTTTCTGCCACTTTTTTTCTATCTCGTGAAAATTGTAGTCCATTTTTTAAGCCTCCAATTATGTTTTTCTTTTTTTGTTATTCTATGATGATGTCTTTGATGTCGATTTCTTCTGCGTCACTCCAGAGTTTATCCAAACTGTAAAACTCTCTCATTTCGCGGTCAAAAACATGAACGATTACATCGCCGTAATCTAAAATTACCCAGGAAAAACCATCTCTTCCTTCTTTAGACAAAGGTAAGATATCCATTTTTTCAAATTCTTCTTCCACGATATCGGCAAGCGCTCTTACCTGTGTGTTGGAATTACCGGTACAGATTACAAAATAATCTGCTAAAATGGTTAAATCTCCAACCTTTAAAAGTGAAATATCTGTCGCTTTCTTGCTATCTAAAAGCATCACGGCTTTTCTCGCTTTCTCAACCGGGCTCAAAGGCTCCATATGATAAGCCTCCTTCTTTAAAAGTTTTCTATAGTACGCTTCAGCTTCCATCGTTTGCGTATGTATTACGAATCCCTTTCTTTCAATATGTGCAATAGAAAGTTCCAGTCCGTAAAGCGTTGCTTCATCTAAATTCGTTGCACAAAGCGCCCTGAGTCCCTTAAGTCCGGGATAATCCGCTCTGTTCGGTTCTGCCATGTCGGCAACATATAAGATTTTCTCCAAAGGCGTCATTTTTGGTTTTCCAAGCGTGTGATAAAAAATTGCGCCTAAAATTTCAGGGTCCGTAATACCAAACTCGAGTTCTGCAAGTTTTGCACCAAGTTCAGAGTGAAGAAGCGCTAAATTTTCGCGTTTGGTATCGTCAAGTTCTAAACCGTATTCTTCACACATTCTTAGTTGTTCACGTTTTTCAATCTGTTTTGCACAATCGTGAAGTAGTCCTGCAACCCTTGCTTTTTCCTCATCCACGCCAAAGGTTTTTGCCATCTCTACCGACATCTCCATCACGCCCAAAGAATGAACGTAGCGATGTTCTGTCAGCATGGATTTTAACTTTTCTTTCATCTGTTCAATCGTCATGACTGGCTCCTGTTTGGTATAATTGGTTTTGTCTAATGTATGTTAAAACCGCATCCGGCACAAAGCCTTCTGCGTTTCTTCCTCTTGATAAAGCGTTGCGCACTTCGGTCGAAGATAAGTCATAAGAGAAGTTTTTTAAAAACAACACGCGCGGCGGTACTTCGTCGCCGTGAAACTTTTCTAAATAATCGCACTTTTCCACGCCCGGACGTGGCACAACAATAAAGGTGCAAAGCGCAAGCAGTGTGCGATAGTTTTTCCATTCGGGAAGATTGCGAAAAGAATCTCCGCCGATTAGAAAAAAGATTTCATCATCGGGAAAGACTTTCTTAAAATGCGAAATGGTGAGATACGAATAATTCGGCGTTTCGCTTTTCTCTTCATAATCCGAAACTGCAAATTTCGGTTCATCTTCGGTTGCAAGTTGCACCATTTTTATGCGGTGCGCCGCACTTGTAATCTCATTTTTTTGTTTGTGTGGCGGGTTGCCTGCCGGGATAAAAATCAGTCGATCCAAAGAAAAATCTTCTGTCACGCGTTTTGCGAGCGCAATATGCCCACTATGCACCGGATCAAATGTTCCGCCGAACAGCCCGATTCTGCCCATATTTTCACACCTTATTTCTTGTTTGCTTTTGGAAGCGTAATTTTTCTTTTGTCTTTATCAGTGGCTTCTCTGTAAATCACGAATTTTCCGCCGATAACCTGCACGGGTTCAGCTCTGAGCGTTTCGGAGAGTTCGTCGCACGCTTCACGCGGCGTATACGGCGAATTTTCTAAAACGTGCACTTTAATCAGTTCACGCGCCTCTAAAGCATCGTCTAACTGTTTTACTAAATTTTCTGAGATACCGTCTTTTCCCATCTGGTAAATCGCAGGAATGCCATTTGCTAAACCTCTGAGGTATGCTCTCTGTTTTGATGTTATCATATCTATTCCACCTTTTCGGGAATTTCATTCTTTCTTCGTGCGAATTTCAATACCTCGCACAAGCCTATTCTATTTTATTATACAATCTATTGAAAAAAATGTCAAATGTTTCGACGCAAAAATATGAAAAAAATGTTGCTTTTTTGGGCATAACAATATACAATATAAGATAGGGTATTATTAGAAGAAATTATTTTTTTAAAAAGGAGGAAGCGGTATGAGCTTCGTACATTTACATACGCATACAGAATATAGCTTTTTAGATGGTTTCTGCCGCATTCCTGCTTTGGTGAAAAAAGCAAAGGAATTGGGGCAAACTGCCGTTGCCATCACAGACCATGGTGAAATGTGCGGTGTGATTGATTTTTACAAAGAAGCAAAGGCGCAAGGAATAAAGCCCTTAATCGGTTGCGAAGTTTATGTTGCCGCAAAAGATGCGGAAGAAAAAAGTCACTTAGACGGAAACACCACCCACCACCTTGTTTTAATCGCAAAAAATATGACGGGGTACCGCAACTTAATTAAAATTTGCTCCTATGGTTTTACAGACGGATTTTATTATAAACCACGCGTGGATTTTGATATTTTAAAAAATCACAGCGAGGGACTAATCTGCCTTTCTGCGTGCCTTGCCGGCGAGATTCCGCAGGCAATTTTGGCAGATGACAGCAAACGCGCGCACGATTTAATCAAGAAATACTGTGACCTCTACGGAAAAGAAAATTTCTTTTTGGAAATTCAAAATCACGGCATCGCGGAGCAAAAAAAGGTAAATGCCTTTTTGATTGCCCACGCAAAGGAATCCGGCATTGGTCTTGTTGCAACAAATGACGTTCACTATATCGAAAAAAGCGATGCAAAATTTCAGGATTTGCTCATGTGCATCCAGATGAACCGAAAGGTTTCGGAAACGGACCGTATGGCGTTTGAAACCGATGAATTTTACTTAAAAAGCGAAGACGAAATGCGTGCTTTATTCGGACAAATCCCGGAAGCTTTGGAAAACACGCAGAAAATCGCCGACATGTGTGATTTGGACTTTGAGTTCGGCGTGTTAAAACTTCCGAAATACGCAGTTCCCAATGACGGCGATGCGTTTGACTATTTAAAACACCTTTGCGAGAAAGGCTTGTCCCACAGATATCAGGATGAAGCCATCATGAAAGAAGCAAAAGAGCGACTCTCCTTTGAACTTGACGTTATTCGCTCGATGGGATATGTGGATTATTTCCTCATCGTATGGGACTTTATCAAATACGCTAAAGATAACGGCATCCCCGTAGGTCCGGGCCGTGGCTCTGCTGCGGGAAGTATTGTGAGTTACTGCCTTGGCATCACAAATATTGACCCGATTCGTTTTGGTCTCATTTTCGAGCGTTTCTTAAATCCCGAACGTGTAAGTATGCCCGATATTGACGTAGACTTCTGTAATGAGGACCGCCAGAAAGTTATTGACTACGTTGTGGAAAAATACGGTAGGGACTGCGTTTCGCAGATTATTACCTTTAATAAAATGAAAGCGAAAAATGCCATCCGTGACGTTGGCCGCGTATTGGACGTTCCTTACGGCGACACGGATGCTATCGCAAAAATGGTGCCTTTTGATTTAAAAATGACCATCGAAAAGGCGTTAAAACTCAATCCTGATTTAAAGGCGAAATACGATTTAGATGACGTCACAAAAGAACTTTTAGATGATGCCATTGCTGTGGAAGGGTTAATCCGAAACGCTGGCACACACGCAGCAGGCGTCGTGATTTCGCAAAAACCGCTGACAGAATACGTGCCACTTCAAAAAAATGATGATGTGTTAATTACCCAGTTCCCGAAAGATACCGTAGAAGAACTCGGACTTTTGAAAATGGACTTTTTAGGTCTTCGAAATCTTGGCATCATCAAAGATGCGTTAGAAATCATCGAAAGTTCTATGGGTGTACACATCGATATTGATAACATCAATTTAAACGAACCCGGCGTATATAAAATGATTTCCCGTGGCGAAACGGAAGGCGTGTTTCAGCTTGAGAGCGCCGGCATGAAGCAGTTTATGAAAGAACTGCGCCCCGAGAGCATTGAAGATATCATCGCCGGAATCTCCCTTTACCGGCCCGGTCCGATGGACCAGATTCCGCGCTATGTGCAAAACAAAAATAATCCTGCCGGTGTGCGCTATAAACACCCCACACTTGAGCCGATTTTAAATGTGACCTACGGTTGCATGGTGTATCAGGAGCAGGTTATGGAAATCGTGCGAAAACTCGGCGGCTACTCATTGGGCCGTGCCGACCTTGTGCGCCGCGCGATGAGTAAGAAAAAAGAAGATGTGATGATTGCAGAACGCAAAAATTTCATCTACGGCATCAAAAACGAAGACGGAATCATCGAAGTTGACGGTGCGCTTTCCCGTGGCATTTCCGAAAAAGTTGCCAACGAAATCTTTGATGAAATGATGGATTTTGCAAGTTACGCATTTAATAAATCCCACGCCGCTGCATACGCATTTGTAACGTATCAAACGGCATACTTAAAACACTTTTATCCGGCGCAGTATATGGCGGCTCTCCTTTCTTCCGTCTTAGACGTTCCGGAAAAAATCTCTGTATATTCAAACGATGCCGCACGTATGGGCATCCGTATTCTGCCGCCCGATATCAATGAAAGCGTGGCGGGTTTTGCCGTTAAAAATAACGACATCCGCTTTGGACTTGCCGTTATCAAAAACGTTGGCGTAGGATGCGTAGAGTCCATTGTAAAAGAGCGTGAAGAAAACGGTGTATTTAAAAGTTATCGCGATTTTGCAAAACGCGTTTCCCAACTCGGCGTTTCCAAGCGCGTGCACGAATATTTAATCAAAGCCGGCGCATTTGACGCATTAGGTGAAAAACGTTCTTGTCTGCTTTTAGATTTTGAAAGCATTGTGGATTCTTTTGCTGAAGATGCGAAAAAGAACATCGCCGGTCAGGTTTCTCTCTTTGGCGATAGTGACGATAGTTCCGAAGGCTTCTTTGCGCAAACAGATATCCCGGAACTTTCAAAAAGAGAACTTTTGCAACTTGAAAAAGAAACCATCGGCTATTATATTTCAGGTCACCCCTTACATGAATTTTCCGAAGAAATCGCAAACATTTCGTCGGTTTCCTTTGCAGATTTTGTAAAAGACATCCCGGAAGACGGGGAGGACGCTTTAGATACCATTCCCCTAAATGACGGAATTTACGATGGTGCAGAAGTCGCAATCTGCGTGCTTTGTTCTTCCATCAAAACAAAAGTGACGAAAAACGGCAAAATGATGGCCTTTGTCACTGCGGAAGACTTAACGGGCAGAGGTGAAATTTTGGTCTTCCCGAATGTGTACGATAAGTGCAAAGCGCATCTTGCAGAAGACGCGCCGCTTATTGTAAGCGGTACGCTTTCTTTCCGCGAAGACGAAGAACCGAAAATTCTTTGTGACACGCTTACGCCTTTAACACACGGTGCAACTGCACCCGAGCCAAGATCCGCGTGGCGCAAGAACAGTCCGAGGAAACCGGCTGTCTCTGTAACTTCCACGCCGAAAACGGATGACGCAGTCACTGCTCCTGTAAAGGCGAGCACAAAAAAACTCTACATTCGGTTTCCGCTCGGAAAAGATTTTTTACTCGACCGTGCAAAAACCATTCTAGCTGAACACAGTGGAAATATCAGCGTATCTATTTATATTGAAGAAACGAAATCTGCGTACGCCGCGCCACAAAATCTTTGGTGTACAGGAAGCGACGATTTGATTCATGCTCTATCTGAGCTTCTCGGCGCAGAAAACATCATTTTAAAATAACCTCGGAGGAATCAATGAAAACAAAACTCGGTGGCAATGCCATACTTTTACTCACAGCTTTGATTTGGGGCATTTCCTTTGTTTCCCAGTCGGTTGGCATGGAATATGTCGAACCAAATACGTTTAACGGCATCCGTACTATTATGGGCGGCATCGTTTTACTTCCCGTCATTTTCTTTTTGGACAAGACGAAAAAGAAAAAGGGGACTTACGTTCCGCAAAATAAGAAAAAATTTCTTTTATACGGAAGTATCTGCGGTGTTTTTTTGTGTATCGCTTCCACGCTTCAAACATACGGAATGAACGGAAATTTCGGTTTTCCTGCCATCACAACGGGAGAAAGCGGATTCTTAACGGCGCTCTACATTATTTTTGTTGCTGTTTTAGGTGCTTTTTCCGGGAAGAAGCTCACCGGAAAAATTATATTAGGCGTTCTTCTTTCCATGGTTGGTATGTATTTTCTGTGTCTTTTTGGCGCGAGCATTTCGCTTTCTTTCGGACACCTTCTTACATTCCTTTGTGCCATCGTATTTGCGCTTCACATTTTAGTAATTGATAAATTTTCGCCCGAAGTAGACGGCGTAAAACTTTCCTGTACGCAATTTTTTGTGGCAGGAACACTGAATCTCATTATTATGTGCATCTTTGAAACGCCAAGTATTCATGCAATCTTAAGTTGCGGCACTGCTCTTTTATACTCAGGCGTAATGTCCTGCGGCGTTGCGTATACGCTTCAGATTATCGGGCAGAAATATACAGACCCCACGTCCGCATCCATTCTAATGAGTTTAGAATCGGTTTTTTCTGCCTTGGCAGGTTGGGTGCTTTTAAATCAGAGCATGACACTTCCGCAAATCCTCGGTTGCAGCCTGATGTTTACCGCTATCGTTTTGGTACAGCTTCCTGATAAAAAGCGTAGTTTGCAAAAGATTTCTACAGGAGAAAATATATGAGATACGCAGTTGTTGATACAGGTTCAAACACCATCCGACTCGGTGTTTATGAAAAAGAAAATGGAAAATTAAAACAGATTTATAATGAAGCAATTTTTGCAAATTTAGCCGGTTTTATTGAAGACGGCGCTCTGACAGATGAAGGTATTTTGCGTGCCGCAGATGCTCTGACAATACAAAAAGAAAAAGCTGAAACCTTTGGTGCTGTTCCCCACTTTTTTGCAACTGCGGCAATCAGAAACGTGAAAAACACAGATGAAATCGTAGAAAAAATCAAGACGAAAACCAATATAACGCTCGAAGTTTTATCGGGCGAAGAAGAAGCACTTTTTAGTTTTCTCGGCGCTTCTTCTGATTTTCCGAACGAAAAAAGCGTAATGGCAGATGTCGGTGGCGGCTCAAGTGAAATTATTTTATTTGAAAACGGCACGATGACTGCATCAAAATCGCTTCCGTGGGGTTCTTTAAAAGCGTATAAAACCTTTGTTTCAGGAAATCTTCCGACAAAGGATGAAATCAAAATCATTCAAGAAGAAATTACGAAATTATTAGAAGAAACGCCTGCTTTTTCAGGCGAAACGCGAAAAAACATTTGTATTGTCGGCGGCGGTGTAAGAGCTGCAAAAACGCTTGCTCAAATGTTTTTAAATAAAACAGAACTTTCCGTTTCCGCGATTGACTGTCTTTTGGATATCGTCGCAGATGCTCCCGAAAGGGTATGGCATACATTAGAAGAAAAAATCCCGAAACGCGCAAAGACAATCGCGCCGGGACTTGCCATCTATTCTGCCGTTGGCCATTTCTTTGGCGGAGATACCGTATTTATTTCCGATAACGGCATCAAAGAAGGATATGTAAAAAAACGTCTTTTGCAAAAATAAAACCGTCACAAGAGGTGTCAATATGTTAAAGAAAAATTTATTCCGTTCTATAAAAGAAAATCCGAGGCCGTGGCAGATAGCCACGATTGCACTTTGTGCAATCGGGCTCATTTGTATTCTCTTTTTCGGGTTTCTGCGGCAAAAAACATCGCCCAATCCGCTCACACCCGCATCAAATTATTCTATCTTTTACGAAAACTGCGTGCCGAAGTATGATAGAGATGATGTAGACTTCGTAAACTGCGATGTTCGCGAAGTGCAGGTCGGTGACGAACAAAAATATTTAATCAACCACTCCAGAGGCTTTGCTTTAGGCTTTCCTTTGGACGCAGAATTTGACTTTTCTGCCGCACAGGAATACATCCGTGTGACATGCGAGAATATGTCCTGCGTGGTTTCAAAGGAATATACCGTTTACACCGACGGAAAACTTACAAAGCAATATGTCGACGAATCTCTTCACAAATTTATTCTAAACGACAAATTCCGCCAGCACAACAAAATCACACTTTTAAAAAACAGTGTGGAAAAAATCGGTGATTACTGGATGCAGATGGTGGCTTTAGAAAGAACACCTGCCCCGGGAAGCGAAGTAAAATATAACACGTATGTCTACTGCTATATTTATACAGACAGTACCATGTTTTACCGCTTAATGTTTAAACTTGATGATTATAACGACAAAAACTTAGAAACCATCTATAAAACGCTTTATTCTTTCTCGGAAAATGTTCCGGTTGTTGGTGTTTCCTCGACGTTTACCGATTTTAAACCCGTTCCCTCTAAAAACTGGAACAAAGAAACACGCGATTTTTACAATGACCTTTCAACCACCGACACCTGCAAATGGGGTATTTACACGCCCTGGGCGGTCTTTGACAATGACTTTACAAATATTCACAAATTGGAAGAAAAGGTAGATACAAAATTTGAAGGTGTTTTAGAGTACAAATATTATTGGGATGATATGCCGATTGAAGGCATGAAACGAGCACATGAAGAAGGAAAAGTCATTGAACTTACCCTTCAGGTCTCTACCATCATGAACGAAGATTTAGACGGCTATACTCCAATGTTTGATTTAATTGACGGTGTGTTTGATGACCGCATTAGAAAAACCGCAAGACAGATTGCAGACTTCGGTCACCCTGTTTTATTCCGTTTAAACAATGAAATGAACTCCGACTGGACAAGTTACAGTTCTTCTGTTTGCCTGACAGATCCCGAAATTTTCATCGAAGGCTGGAGAAGAATTTACCGCATCTTTGAAGAAGAAGGCGTAGATAACGCAATCTGGGTATTTAATCCCAACAACGAAAGTTTTCCGCCGAATGGATATAACCATTCCACTGCGTTTTATCCGGGCGATGAATACGTACACGTATTCGGTATCACAGGTTATAACACCGGTTCCTACTATGAAGAAGTAAACGGCGAAAAATGGCGCTCCTTTGATGATATCTATACTGAAATCTATGAAAAGAACAAGGATATTTACGGAGATTTCCCGTGGATTATCACAGAATTTTCTTCAAGTTCCGTTGGTGGTGACAAAGTAAAATGGATTTCTGATATGTTCCGTGACCTTAAAAAATTCCCGAACATCAAAATGGCATTTTGGTTTAGCAGTGCCGATTATGAAAAACTCCCCGACGGAACAAAAGTTGTCGCGCGTCCTTATTGGCTTGATGAAACAGCTGAAACTGCGCGCGCATTTTCTGAAGGACTCAAAAAGGCAAAAAGCGGAAAATAATTTTTCCCACTTGACAAACACCTTTTTGTATGGTAGAATTTTTTTAAACCGTTGAGGAAGAGTAAGTACGTTTTCTCTACTTCATTTTAAGAGAGCTGCAGGCGCTGGGATTGCAGTATGAAGCGAAAACCGAATGGACTTCCGAGGGCAATCGGAACAAGGAGCAAATCCTTTAGTATGTGCGCCGGAGCAGGCACTCCGTAAAAAAAGTCAGCATATGTCAGTATGCGTAAAGTGGGCGTTTTTTTAAAGCGTCAAGCCGGGTGGCACCGCAGGATTTTCATCCTGTCCCAGCAAACATACTGGGACAGGATTTTTTTATTTCCCACTCCCGTAAAGAAAGGCGCGTGCAAAGAATGAAACGATGGCGAGGAAAAAACATATATTAAACCATAAAAACCGATTCTGTAAAAAGGAGAACCATCATGAACAAATACAAAGATTTTGACAATTATTTAAAAGAATATCCCAATAAAGAAGGCTATTTCGGCGAATACGGCGGCTCTTTCCAGGCGAGTGACTTAATCGAAGCCTTTAAAGAGATTGACGATGCGTATGAATCCATCTGCCATTCTGCGCAGTTTATCAATGAACTTCGCAGAATCAGAAAAGAATTCCAGGGAAGACCGACTCCGGTTTATCACTGCGAACGTCTTTCAAAACTTTTTGGCAACTGCCAGATTTACTTAAAACGCGAAGACTTAAACCACACCGGCGCACATAAATTAAACCACTGCATGGGTGAAGGTTTACTTGCAAAATACCTCGGTAAGAAAAAAATCATTGCGGAAACCGGCGCAGGTCAGCACGGTGTTGCAATCGCAACCGCCGCTGCATACTTCGGTATGGAATGTGACGTTTACATGGGCGAAGTGGATATCGTAAAACAGCACCCGAACGTAATCAGAATGAAAATGCTTGGTGCAAATGTGATTCCTGTTTCTCACGGTTTAAAAACATTAAAAGAAGCGTGCGATGCAGCATTTGAAGCATATTTAAGAGAATATAAAGACGCAATTTACTGCATCGGTACAGCAGCAGGTCCGCATCCGTTCCCGAAAGTAGTAAGAGATTTCCAATCTGTGATTGGCATTGAAGCAAGAGAACAGTTCTTAGAAATGACCGGTATTATGCCCGATGCGATTGCGGCATGTGTAGGTGGCGGTTCTAACTCTCTTGGTATGTTTACTCCTTTCTTAGCCGATCCCGTTGAAATTTACGGCATTGAGCCTTTGGGACGCGGCGCAAACATCGGTGACCACGCCGCAACCATGGCGTACGGAACAAAAGGCATTATCCACGGTTTTTCAAGTTATGTTTTGCAGGACGAAAACGGCGAACCGCTTCCGGTTTACTCCATCGCAAGCGGCTTAGACTACCCCGGCGTTGGACCGGAACACGCGTTTTTACACGACCAGGGTCGTGTGCACTACGAAACCGTATCCGACGAAGAAGCAATGGAAGCGTTCTTCCTTCTTTCAAGATACGAAGGCATCATCCCCGCGATTGAAAGCGCGCACGCAGTTGCTTACGCAATCCGCTATGCAAAAGAGCATAAATCCGGATCGATTCTCGCTTGTCTTTCCGGCCGCGGCGATAAAGACATTGATTACGTATATGAAAAATACGGTTGCGGAGAAAAATTTAATTTAGATAAATACACGAAATAAAACCAAAAAGGCTACGGCGAATCGCCGTAGCCTTTTTGGTGAGTTATTTTAGGAAAATCGTATGACCTTTTAATGTGGTGCTTTCTTGTGTCGTTACCGTATATCCTTCTAAAGCAGCAAGTTTTTCAAGTGTCAGCTCTAAGTCCTTTCCAACCAAATACCCTTGGTCTCCTTTGGAAAAGTTTGATAAAATCGCTTCAGCATTTTCTTTTTCTGCTTCTGAAACAGAAACGGTTGCTAAAGTAAATGTTTCCTCAATCGTATAAGCGGAAATTTCTTCCGTCTGCTCCAGCGCCGGTGCTGCAGAAGTCTCTGCATGCACATCGGAAACCTGACTTTCAGGAACTTCTCTTACACGCGAAAAGCCGCTTGCTTCCCCTTGTACCTCTCTTCCGTCGATCGTCGTTTTCGGGCCGCTTGTTTTTCGTGGCGCCATCGGCTCTACTTTTGCTTTCGGTGTCTTTATTTCCTCTGCCTGCGGCGTTTGTGTTTCTTCCTGTGCAGGCGCCGTTAAGTACACATCCGGATTTTTACTTTGCTCATTTGTCTTTTCTAAATTCATAAAGGAAACAACAGAGAGTGCGATGACCGCTGCCGCTGCTGCAAAGCCTGCAATCCGTTTAAAATCAATAAAATATGTTTTCTTTATGGGTGATGTCGCTTTCACCTTACGCATTAAGTTCGCATGGAAATCTCCTGGAAGTTCCGGTTCCGGTAGGGAAGAAAGGCTCTCCAGCATCGACGTAAAAAAGGTATAATCCTTTTGACATTCCGGACAGTTTTCCAAATGTTTTTTGATCAATTCCATTTCTTCTGAAAGTTCATGCTCAATATAAAGCGGTAATAACGCTTTTGTTTTTTCACAATCCAATGCTGTCATAAACTGTTTCCTCCTTTCCTTACACTATGTTAGACGTACATCTACAAAAAAAGTTCCCTTTTTTCTTCTAAAATTTTTCGTAAGTTCAATCTTGCTCTGTTAAGTCTTGATTTTACGGTGCCAAGAGACGTCCCCGTAATTTTCGCAATCGCTTCATAGTCAAGACCGTTGATGTCTCGCATCAAAATGATTGCACGGTGTTCTTCTGAAAGTTTTTGGAGCGCTTTTGAAAGCGCTTCCATCGCTTCTTTTTTGCGATATGCTTCTTCAGGACTCGGTGCGTTATCTTCTATTTGCAGTTCATACTCTTCATCGTCTTTACTCGTTTGGTTGAGACTCAAAAAGCTCTCTTCACCGGTTCGTTTCTTTTTTCTTAGGATATCCAAACACAAGCGGTTTAAAATCGTGTAAAGCCACGTGGAAAAAGAGGCTTCTCCGTGGTAGGTTTCTAGTTTGCCATACGCCTTTAAAAACGCTTCCTGGAGCACATCTTCTGCTTCATGGGGGTCTTTTAGCATGCGAAGAGCATAATGGTACATACGCTTTTCATGCGGAAGTATCAGCGCAGAGAACGCGTCACTATCGCCTTTTTGCGCGCGAAAAATCAGTTCTTTTTCGTCCACTTTTATGCCCTCCTTTTCCTCTTTTGTTAGGATATCCATTTTGTGTATATTTATGAAATGCATATTCACAAAAAACGGAGTTGTGTTTCACAACCCCGCTTTTTTGTTTAGTTTAAAGAATCGTCGTCTTTGATCCAGTCTTCCACATTCACAACGCGGAACTCTGTTTCGGTATCACGAATAATAACCGTTTTGATGCCGGCATTGATGATCTGGCGTTTACACATGGTACAACTGTTTGTTCCTGCCTGAAGTTCATCTGTCTTCCCGTCGCGGCAAGCAAGATATAAGGTTGCTCCTAACATATCTTTTCTTGAAGCACTGATGATGCAATTTGCTTCTGCATGCACAGAACGGCAAAGTTCATAGCGTTCGCCACTGGGAATATTCATTTCTTCGCGGATACAATAGTTTAAGTCAATACAGTTTTTTCTTCCGCGCGGCGCACCGTTATAACCCGTTGAAATAATTTCATCGTTTTTTACGATGATTGCGCCATAATGTTTTCTCAGGCAGGTACTTCGTCCTGCAACGGTTTCTGCGATGTCTAAATAATAGTTGATTTTGTCACGACGTTCGTTCATTGTTTATTCCTCCAATGCACTGATTTTGTCGATGCGGTTTTGGTGTCTACCGCCTTCAAACTCCGCTTTTATATAAGCATCTATGATGTTTTTAGCCAAATCCGGACCTGTTACTCTTCCACCAAATGCAAGCATATTTGCGTTGTTGTGGCGTTTTGTCATTTCTGCGGAGTATTCGTTTGAAACGAGTGCACAGCGAATGCCTTTTACTTTGTTTGCTGCGATGGAAATACCAATGCCCGTTCCGCAAACTAAAACACCCCAAGCACAATTCCCGCAGATAACTTCTCTACACGCTTTTTCTGCGATATCGGGATAATCTACAGAATTTGTGTCGAATGCTCCAACATCTGTGACATCAAAGCCTTTCTCCTCTAAGTGCGCTTTTAATACTTCTTTTAATTCAAAACCGCCATGGTCACTACCAATTACAATTTTCATGTTTTTAGATCCTTTCCGGAGTTACTGTTTCGTTTTTTCTGCCTTTTCACGCGCTTCATATTCGCGTTCCGCTTGAGATTTTCTAAGATACAAAGGAATCAAATCTTCCGCCGTTCCGATTTCTTCTTCTTGCATCTTTTGATATGCCACTTCCGCTAACGAAGCCGCAGAAATCAGGTTGCTCTTTCCTTTTGCAACGCGCACATTTTGTATGTTTTCTTCAAAAAACGCACGATTTAAGAGTGCTCCGTCTCCAACTAAAAGGCTCGGCGCTTCTTTTGAAATCTCAACGATTTCCTCTAACGTCTTCACGCAAGGCGCAAGCACTTCTTGATTTTTTTCATAAACCGCGCAGTAACACTCATTTTCTCTTGCAGAAACGAGCGAAATAACGCGTGCTTCGTTCGGGACATTATTTGCTAATATTTCCAGTGCATTCACCGGAATTGCGCCTTTTTCTAAGGTTTTAGAAAACCCACGCACAGTTGCGACGCCGATGCGCACACCCGTAAACGAGCCGGGACCGATGCCACAAGCAAATACATCAATATCTTTTACCGTAAGTTCTACATCCGAAAGCATTTTTTCAATCATCGGAAGCATCTTAACGGACTGTGTTTTATTTTGATTCTGTGTATATTCACACAAGAGTTCTCCGTCTTTGATAACAGCGGCCGTCGCCGCCTGCGACGAAGAATCTACACCGAGTAATATCATATCGTTTCTCCGTTTTGCTTTTACTGTTGTGTTACTAAAATGGTGCGGTCGTTTATGTCTGTTTTGATGATCTCGACTTCATAGCGATGCTTGGGAAGACTCTTTTCCACATTCTGCGGCCATTCAATCACGCAGACGCCGCCGCTATTTAAATATTCGTCAAAACCAATCTCCAAAAGTTCGTCTTCATCTTCGATTCTGTACATATCAAAGTGAAACACGCGGAAATTTCCTCCGTCATATTCGTTCACAACTGTAAATGTCGGGCTTGTCACGTAATCAGTTACGCCCAAAGCCCGACATAGTCCGTTCGTGAATACGGTTTTCCCCGCACCCATTTCACCCCGGAGGCAGATGACTGCTCCGGGGGTTATATGTTTTGCAATTTCCGCCGCGACACGCGCGGTTTCTTCACTGTTTTTTGTGTAAAATTCCATTTTCTCAGTTCGCCGGATTTCCGGGGATAATCGTAGGTTTCTTCGTAGGAGTCGAGGTGTTCTGCGGAGCTTCAGTTTTCGGAGGCTCTGTTGCAGGCGCAGACGGTTTTTCTGTTTGGTCCGGTTTTGCAGATGCGGAGGGTTTTTCTGTTTGATCCGGTTTGGCGGATGCGGAGGGTTTTTCTGATTCGTCCGGTTTTTCACTCGGTTTGCTTGTTTTGGACGGTTTTCTTACAGGTTCATCATCGTCATCATCCCCGTTACCATCTATTTCATCAGTAGGAATTGCACTTTCTGTGGCTTCCGGCGCAATTGTCGGGATTGCTTCTTCGATTTCCTCTTCCATTTCCGGAACTTCTGTTTCATAATTTTGCGGTTCCTGATTTTTGTCGAGCATAATTTCAGTCAGTTTTGTGGATGCAAAGAACAATGCCGCTAAAGCAAGAACAACAATCACTACAACTGCAATCTTTTTGCCGACACCGGACTTGCCTTCATCGTCATACTCTTCGTCGTCATAGTCTTCTTCATCGTACTCTTCATCGAATTCTTCTGTTTCATCCAGGATTTCATTTTCTTCTATGTAGTCCTGTTCGCCTGTGAATCTTTTTGATTTTCTCATCCCTGTACCTCCTGTGTTTTTATTATATTTTCACTGTCTTTGGCGCCATTTTTTCCGCCACACGGCACCATACACGTATATTCATTTATAGTATAACACAAAAATTTCGTAAAGTAAAGAAAAATTATTGCGTTTTTCGCGCTACTAGTGCAGAATATTCCGGACACAAATATCTAACTTTTTCCTTGGCCGATTGCCCTCTTTTTGATATAACTCTCCAAAGCCCAACTCGCGGCTGAAATTCTTAATATAAACAACCGTTTTTAAGTTGCGCACATTAAAACTGTGAACACCGCTATCAATCTCTTTGACTTGTCCGTTTCTAAAACACATAAGCTTTCCGGTCTGTGTATCAGGGTTATAGGCATCTATATAGTAAAGTGTTTTGTCTACATAGAAAAAGTCGGGGCCTTTGTTTTCGGCAACCTGCGTGTATGTTTTGTTCATACAAATACCCATCCTGTTCCCGTCAAACACGATGACCGCTGCAGAATCTGCACCATCTACCGTGAAATCAGAAGTAACCGGGCAAAGTTCTATACGGTCCTTCAATGCCTTCGCACCAATGGTATACCGCACCAAAACGCCCTTTTTATCGTCTCCAATATCCTCAAGACAATAAAGATACTTTCCGTCTAAAGAAATCTCAACTCGTCCTTTTAGCACTTCTTCCATTCCAATGTACGGCTCTTTGTTTTCCACCAAAACGGCTGTTGCAATTTTGGAATTTTCCAAATGTCCCGTTACACGCGCAGCCTCTGCAAGTGCTTCTTCATGAGTTGTAATCGTGCTGATCCTGGTCTTTTCCTGAGGTTCGAGATACTTTTCGTATAAAACCGCGGAGTGACAACTCTGAAACGTCATTTCGCCTCTTACAAGACCATTGTCGACGAGCTCCAGTTCGTCTCCCCGTACCTGATAGAGATGATACTGCTCCGTCACAACCGGATTTTCCTCAAAATATGTTCTGATAAAATCCCGGAATGTTTTTTCTTCATATCGTTTTGCGTTCTCTTCTGCCTCTGTCGCACTTACGCTGATGTCGGTTTTTTCAGGTTTTTCAATCGTTTCATCATATTCTGCGCGGTCATCCAGGAAAATTTCTTCAAACGCCCAGGTATGCGGTTCTTGTTTGATGCAGTAAAGAGCATCGCCCAATAAAAACGCATCTGCTACCTGTTCCGCCAAAACCACACGCTCGTCGTCCGGCTCCTTTAAAAACAACGTCTCGTTCTTTATATAATAAATTTCCTGATATTCTTCTTTTTCAGAAATTACTTTCTCGATATCGGTATCAACCAACATCGGTTCTGCCTCTTTTCCCACAGGACACGTATAGACATTTCCACCTTCCTGATAATAAATGATATACTGTCCGTTTTTACTGAAATAGTACTCGGTGACCTCGTCGGAAATTAAACGCGTGTCATCTTTTTCCCAGAGAAAAAGGCTGTCGTCTTTTATATAAAGCGCAAACTTTCCTTCCGGATGGCATTTATAATTTGCAACTTGTTTTGCGATGAAAATGCCTTTTGCCTCTTCCTTTTGTAAGTCCGTCAAGCTACGGCAATACAAATCATACGTGTTTTCTTTTGTGCGATTTTCAGCATAAAAAATCATTTTCCCTTTTTTGCTGACTGAAACAACTTTTCCGCCGTCTTCTTCGTACAACTCCACGCTTTTTGCCAAGACTTTTCCTCTTTTTGTCCGATATTGTCTTGCTAGCAGTTCTTTTCCCTTCACATACACAATCGGCTGCGTAGATTTATCAAAAGTCATTTCCGGGAGATAGCGTTCTGTGAGCGCACGAAGGCCCATGTAACCCAGACAGCAAATAAAAGCAACTACAACCATATAAAGTGCCAATTTCACACCATTGAATTTCTGCTTTTTTGTACAGTCCTTCGGGATGCCGAAACTTTCATTTCCATATGTTTCTTTCTTTTTTTCTTCCAACATTTTATTCTTTTTGAATCGTTTCACACAATCACCGCCTTATTTGCCGCCTAAAAGCCAAATGCGAAGAATACCCGCGCAAATTTCGTTAAAAATTACGAATTTACGCGGGTATCATCTCCTTTTGGTTATTTCCGACGCTCACTTGCAAAAAGGTATGCCGCGAGTTTATCGGTATACGCTCCGGAATCCAAAAATTCCTGGTGCGTTTTTTCGTTTCCTAAAAACAGAAACGAAAATGCAAGAAACATCGTCCATGTCATGTCTCTTTTTCCGTTTTCCACTGCAAGAACTGTTTGTCTTGTTACGCCAATGAGTTCTGCCAATTTCTCCTGCGACCATCCCAAAGACGTACGCAAACTTCTTAGGTTCTTTGCCAGACAACGGACCAGTTGTTGTTTTTCGAGCTTTTCCAATGTGCATTCCTGAACCATTTTTGAATCACATCCTGTCAGCTTCCTGCAATCAGCACAACGGTTGCATTCCGCTTTTAATAATCTTAGTTTGTCCGCCATATAGAAATATTACCATACATATCTAATTTTATTATAGTATGTTTTTACCAAGATGTCAAGAGATTTTCTTTAAAAATTTGGCATTATTCACAACAAGCATCTTTTTTCTCTTTAGTGACAATTTAAGATGCGCGGCCGAATCTTTTTCGTAATCCACGCCCCCAGTAAACAACTGAAAATATCTACCGGAAGAAACACGAAAACACCCGCTGTCAAAAGTGTGGGAAATGAAATCGGCGCCCCAAGATAAAACCGACTGATAAAATAAAAATGCGCCGCCCCGAGAAGGTATACGGGCACAAGAGATGCAAAAAAGCCCAAAAACAATATGCCGATATGTGTTTTGCGCTTTGCCCAAATTCCGCAAAAAAATGCGCACGGCAAAAATCCGATAAGGTATCCAAAAGACGGCTCTAGAACATACGCCACGCCTCCGCCCTTAGTAAACACCGGAAGTCCCAGCAGTCCCAACGCCAAGTAGATGGTTACAGAAAGTGTGCCGTACTTCGGCCCTAAAAGCGTACCCGAGAGAATTACAAATAAGGTTTGCAACGTTATCTCTATTCCTGCAACGGGAATTTTGAAAAGTGCACCGATGCAGATCATCGCCGCAAAAAATGCACTTAATATTAAACATGTAAGATGTCGGTATTTCTTCTGCATTTTTCCTCTCCAAACGTTTCTAAATATAAACGAGTGCGAAAAGCAAATGCCTTTCGCACCAATAATACCATTTTATTTATCTCCGTGCACTTCGATTTGTACAAGTTCCGGAAGTTTTTCCGCAATTCTTAACGCTTGCATCGCGTCCACTTCCGAGCCGGAACGCACCTGATAGGTAAACTTTACGAGGCCGTTTTCCAGTTTCTTAAATCGATTGCCATAAATATGTATTCCCTCTTCTTCCAGCACCTTTCTCGTTCTCTCAACAATTTCCGGTTGGTTTTCAGAAACAACGACCGCCTCACCAAACACCCATGTATCCGCACTGACCTGCCATACGTGGAGCAAAATCTGAACTACAATCATAAGAACGGTTGCCACGGCGGCTAAAATATAAAGTCCCGCACCAACTGCAAGACCAACGCCGGCAGTTGCCCAAATGCCTGCAGCTGTGGTTAATCCTTTGATTGCGTTTCCACGGAAGAAAATCATGCCTGCGCCCAAAAAGCCGACGCCGGTTATAATATTTGCCGCAACACGGTCACCGGTAAAGTTTGTGCTCGGGTTTGGAAGCATATCAAAAAATCCATACTTTGATACAATCATCATAAGCGTTGCGCCGAGCGCCACAATAATATGCGTACGGATCCCGGCTTCTTTTTGTCTGCGGCTACGCTCAAGCCCAATCATCGCGCCGAAAAACACGCCCAGAATGATTCTGATAACGCACTCAAGCTGCGAGACGCCATTTGGAAATGCATTTTCCATATATATCACCCCGTAATATTAAACTAAAAAAACTGCGGGAGGCAGTTTTAAGTTAGAAGACATTGTAGCACAAATATAGGAAAAAGTCAAATGCTTTTTATTCTACGCTTTTTTTCTGTTTGAAATCACCAAAAATAAAAAGAATTCAAAAAAAGGATTGCGTAAAGGCAAATTTCGTGCTAGAATTAGAATGCGTAAATTTGGGTTTTATTTAGAAAAGAGGTTACAATATATGGCAAGATTTGAAAAAAATTTAGCAGAAGGAAACGTGGTAAAACAACTGATTTTGTTTTCTCTTCCCGTTTTGCTTTCTAATTTAATACAGTCTTTATATAGCGCGGTGGATATGCTGGTTGTTGGCCAATTTGCAGGCGCAGCAGCGATGTCTGGCGTAAATATCGGCGGTCAGGTTTCCTTTTTAATTACCAATATGGTGTTTGGCCTTTCTGTCGGCGCAACCGTTTTAATCGGGCAGTATATGGGCGCAGATGACAGAAAGTCCATGCACGAAACCATTGCCACTTTATTTGTTTCTCTGCTTGTTGCCGCAGTGGGAATCACCATCGTGATGATTGGACTGCAGACGCCCATTTTAAAACTTATCCAAACACCAAAAGAATCCTTCGGAGAAGCAAAAATCTACTTTTTCATCAGTATGCTCGGTACAATCTTTATTTTTGGATATAACGCACTTTCCGCCGTTATGCGCGGTATGGGCGACAGTAAAAACCCCTTGGTGTTTGTTGGCGTTGCCTGTGTTGTAAATATCATTTTAGATTCGCTGTTTGTTGCAGTATTTAAAATGGGTGCGGCAGGCGCAGCACTCGCAACTGTAATCTCTCAGGCAATCAGCATGATTTTGTGTATTATTTATTTAAAAAGAAACAACTTCATTTTCGACTTTAGTTTAGAATCCTTTAAAGGCGCGACAAAAGAAAAACTCAAACTGATTTTAAAAGTAGGCCTTCCGACCTCTGTTCAGAACGTGGCAGTTAGCATCTCCTTTCTCTTTTTGACAGCGCTGGTAAATTCTCTGTATGTCGGCGAGATGGCCGTTAATGCATCTGCCGCAGTTGGCGCGGTAGGTAAATTAAACGGGTTTGCCATTTTGCCCGGCGTTGCAATGAGCACTTCCGTTTCTGCGATGGCGGCGCAAAACATCGGTGCTCAAAAATACGAAAGAGCGAAAAAAACGATGTTCGTCGGCATGGCGATTGCACTTTTAATCAGCGCCGTGATTTTTACGCTCATTACACTCTTCCCCGAAACGTGCATCGGTATTTTCGGAAGCGAACCGGAACTCATCGCCTGCGGCGTAGAATATTTGAAATCCTTTAAATATGACTACTTCTTCGCACCGATTTGTTTCTGCTTTAACGGACTTTTTATCGGTTCCGGACACACGACGTTTTCTCTGGTCAACGGTATTATGTCGTCCATTTTATTCAGAATTCCGGCGTCTTACTTCTTTGGTATGGCAATGGGAATGGGACTTTTCGGCGTAGGTCTTGGCGCGCCGATTGCATCCTTTGTGGCAATGCTCTTTGGTCTTTTCTTCTTCCTCGCCGGAAAATGGAAAACGAGAGTTGTGCATAAAGAAAACGAATAGAAAAAAAGGGCCGTGATTTTTCGCGGTCCCCTTATAAAAAACTCTTGCATTTTGAAAATGGATATGTTAAAATAACAATACGGCCTGTTGGTCAAGCGGTTAAGACGTCGCCCTCTCACGGCGAAAACAGGGGTTCGAGTCCCCTACGGGTCACCAAAAAGAGGTATGCCTTTTATGGCGTGCGTCTTTTTTTATGTTTCAAGGGGACTCGAACCCTGAGAGGGCCTCGGCCGTAAAACAAAAGTTGCCGGCGGCAAGTTTTGTAGGCGGAGTGTGCGCAGTCGGGTACTGTGGGCCAGCGCCCACGGTCGACAAGCAGGAAAGACTTGCATAGCAAGGCTTTGTCCCCTACGGGTCACCAATTAAGAACACTAATTTGTATACCATGCAAATTAGTGTTCTTTTATGCATTTTTTCGGTACTTTATGCAAAATTGGCATAAATCACGCCATTTTGGACGAAAAATCAGGTTTTATATGCAGAATTTCCGCGTCGGAGAGGTAAAATCAACCTTTCCAGCGCTATTTTTTTGACAAAATTCAGGTATACTTTTATACTTTCTTTGCTATGTGGTATCGCGTAAATTATCGGGAAATCAAGAAGGTAAAATGTTCATTATCTTGCCTCCTACAGAGATTTTACAACGTCGGTTATTTCCTTGTAATATCCTAAGAGAGCAACCACATCCGCACCCATGCTAATGAAGTTATATCCCTCTTCAATCAAGTCTTTAACATTGCCGACGCCACCTACGGTTGCTGCAATTTTGCCGTGTTTTCTTGCTGTTTTTGCAATGAGTTTTCGTGTTTCTAAAACTCTTGCATCTCCAAACGCATTAGGAACACCAAGACCTTGAGTAAAATCTGCAGGACCAAAGAATATCATATCAATACCGGGCAAAGCGCAAATTTCTTCAAGCTCGCTGAGAGGTTCCGGATCTTCGATTTGAATGCAAGTGAATCGCTGTTCATTTGCTTCTTTTATGTAATCATTTCCGTCAACCATACAAAATTTTCCGTCAGCATTGCCGCCGTCTAACGGTCTGCGACCGATGGGATGAAATTTTGTATAATATACAACTTCCTTCGCTTCTTTAAGGCTCATTAGATGGGGGACCATAACGCCGGTTGAATCTGCTTCAAGGGGGCGTACCAAGTCGCTATATCCGCCGCGGGAAACACGGGTCATGACATCACAATCATAAATCTTTGCTGCACGGATTAAATTCTCAAGAGCTAAAAAATCGGTGGGGACGTGCTCATTATCAAGCCAAATGCAGTCAAAGCCGCTCATAGCAGCAATTTCAGCCACTCTGGGGTCTGCCAAATTTAGTTTTGTACAAAATGCAACTTTGCCCTCTTTGATTTTCTTTAATACTCTGCTTTTTCTCATATTCATAATGCTTCTACCTCTTTTCTGATTTCATCAAGCATAACCTTTCCGCCGCCTTCTTCCCGGCTGCGGATTCCTGCAATAATAATTTCCATCAATTCGATGGTTTCTGTAAAGGGGAAATTCGGCTCGTTGCCCTCAGCAAATTTAATAAATTCATCCAATTGTGTTTTAAAGGAGGTGTAGCTATCTTTAAACGGAACAGTAACACTATCCTTAGTACCAACAATTTTTAGCGCAGAGCCTGCCATATCATAAATAATAGCCAGGTTAATGTCAATTCCCTTTTCATGTTTTAGGTGCACAATGTTATGTTCACTGTCGCCTGTGTTCTGTACAGAAACATAACCGGGACCGGTCAGACGATAGACCGGCTCTAAAGCGTGGATGCCATAACGCTCCCAGCTTTTGTTCATTGTCATGTTTATGTAGCGTAAGTCGCCCAATTCGTTTGTTGACATAAAGTATGGCATATATTCCTTAACATAACGCAAGGAGCTTGAAGACATGATTCTGGCACCATCTTTGACCCATTTACAAAATGTCTTCAAATCATCAATGTTATCTGCCATAGGTTTGTCAATAAAAATAGGCAGACCGGCCTCAACAAAGGGTTTTGCACGCCAAACGTGTTCGTCACCTTTATCTGTTGCAATAATAACAGCATCCACCTGACCAATAACATCTTCAGGTTTTTCTACAATGTTTGGAATTTTTGACGCTTTTGCAACTTTTTTAGCATCAGCCGGGTCATCAGTCCAGATATGTGTTACTTTTGCATTGCGTACACCGAAGCTTGATGCCGGCTCTTTTTCCAGATAGCGGGGGATGACAGGAAAACCGCAATCTTCCATAGCATCTTTATCATAGCCGTTAAACATAGCACTCCAGGAATAAGGGTGTCCATTACCGTCAACCATGCCAAGCATGGCAACCTTTAATTCTTTCATCATAACTATCCTCTCACAAGTTGTTTTCTAAACAAAAGAATCATCACACATACGTCTATTTTGTATGTGTGACGATTCAAACCTTAAAACTTAGTCGATTAAACGTTTAAATCCGCTTTGACAAACCGGACCGCCAATGGCATCTACCAGCGCATTGTAATCGTCTTTTTTCAGAAATTCACTCATCTTGGCAAAAACAGAATCAATAGCACCTTCATATTTTTCCATGATTTCAGGTGTATGTGCCAGTGTGGGGTAGAAACCGTTATTGCCCAAAAATCCTTCCTTGAGCATTAAAACGGTATAGAGAGTTTTAAGTTCAAGGGGATATTTAGTATAAGTCAGGTGCGCCAGGCAAGGGATGCCACCGGCTTCTGCAGGAATATTGTGCTTTTTAGCAAGATGATTCCAAATGTCAATCAGCATCTGACCCATTTTTTCTGCGTGCTCCCAAACCCGGCTTTCTTCCATCTTTTTAATGGTAGCAAGGGCAGCAACAGGACCAACACTTTCAGTCCAATAGGTACTGCTGATAAAGGAATCCTCTGCGCCGTGCATAGCTTCTTTTGAGCCAATGACAGCAGCAATGGGGTGACCGTTACCCATTGCTTTTGCAAAGACTGCCATGTCCGGTGTAACACCTAAAATACGGTGAGAGCCACCGAAGGTGAGACGCCATCCAATGGTAATTTCATCAAAAATCAGTAAACCACCCGCAGCATGAATGCCGTCACGAATGTATTCTAAGAAATTATCTTCAGGCATAGAATTACGCAAGGGCTCCATTACGA
>JAZRET010000211.1:0-1632 GCA_045660945.1 Congzhengia sp. | reverse complement strand
CTTTTTGTTTTTCTTCTTTCAAAAAAACCCCTCCAAAATTTATTTTTTTTAGTTTCTGCCGCTTTTTTTAAATTATACTGTGACAAATTAAAAATGTGCACATATATTGCTAAAAAGGGGGAGTTTTATGATAGGAAAAATCTTTTTCGACAGTTTCGTTGTCTTTTTTGTTTGCTTTGGATTTTTTTCGCTTCTTCACACCGTAAGTGATGCGCTGATTGAATCTCGCTGCAAAAAAGCGGCGTGTATTTTTTCCGTTCTGTACATAGAAAACCCGTCCGAAACATTAGAACTTGACGTACGGTGTGCCATACAGAAAAGTTTGACAGAACGGCGCGTACTTGTAATTCTTTATAATAAACTTCCTGAGGAAGAAGTCCTTATTTTGTGGCGTTTGTGCGATGAATACAAACACATATTTATCGCGCAAAAAGAAGATGCCATATCCGCACTTTTAAACGCGTATAAAGCATCTTCTAAAAATTCTTTATAAAATTGTGCCGCCGCCAAGGAGCGTATCGCCTGAATAGAACACCGCCGCCTGACCGGGCGTGATTGCGCGTGCAGGGGAGGAAAGCGTTACGGAAAATCCGCTATCCGTACGCGAAAGCGTACAGGGGATTTCTTTTGCAGAATAGCGTACCTTTACCATACAGGAAAGTGTTTCAGGGACTGTTTCAAATGCAGAAAACGAAACGTCTGTGATGGAGAACGTGTCTTTGTTTAAAGCATCGTTATCTCCCAAGGTCACGGTGTTATCAAGCGTGTTGGTTGAAAGTACAAACATCGGTTTTCCGAACCCCATACCGAGACCTTTTCTTTGCCCAATGGTAAATTGATGCGCGCCCGAATGGGTTCCGATTTTGTTCCCTTCTGTGTCTAAAAAAGAACCTTTCTTTTCAGGCAGAAAACGGCTTAAATATTTATTTTTATCTCCATCGGGGATAAAACAGATGTCCTGACTGTCTTTTTTGTGCGCCGTAGAAAATCCGTTTTCGTCCGCGATTTTTCTGACTTCGTCTTTGGTGTAGTCGCCGAGTGGCATAATGATGCGGGAAAGCGTTTCTTGCGACAGCGTATATAAAAAGTACGTCTGGTCTTTTTCCAAAAATGCGGCCTTTTTTAAATAGAATTTCCCGTTTTCTTCCGCAATTTTTGCATAATGCCCCGTGGCAAGTTTTTCGATGCCGAGTTCATCTGCGATGTTCATCATTTCGCCAAACTTAATCATTTTGTTGCAGACAACACACGGGTTCGGGGTTTTTCCGTCTTTGTACGCTTTTGTAAACGCATCTGTTACGTACGCTTTAAATTCAGTTTTTAAATCACGGGTAATATGCTCGATAGAGAGTCTGTCACATACGGCTTTTGCATCTTTTGCCGCGGAGCCATCATCCGTTTCGGTCAAAAGAAGCGTGATGCCGATGACGTCGTATCCTTGTTCCTTTAATAAAAAAGCGGCGACAGAGGAATCCACGCCGCCGCTCATACCGAGCAATACTTTTTCCTTATTCATGGTCGTGCGCGTGGCACTCGCTGCAGCAGCCGCTGCACTTGATTTTTACTTTCGGTTCGATGCCCTGACGTTCATAGTAATCCGCGATGGCAGCATTGATGGCTTCTTCTGCTAAA
>JAZRET010000210.1:0-12326 GCA_045660945.1 Congzhengia sp. | reverse complement strand
ACCGCTTGGCCTCCGACTTAAGCTAAAATATACAAAGCAATTGATGGACTTGAGGCAGTAATTCAGCACAATGAGTCCGATATCCATACATGGCTTCCAAATGAATACCGGTTAAATTTGGTCTACGCCAATGATAAGGTCGCCTTCTCTGACTATCTCACAAAGCTTCGAATTGCAATTCGTAAGGAAACGGAAAAGAAAATCGAAAGTTTAACGAAAACTCTTTTCGGTTTGCGCGAAAAAGATGCGGAGTTAGAAGAAACACTTCGTGATATTCACGCGGTGATTTCTGATAACAACGGCGGGATTTTAATTTTAGAACGCGACCGTGCACATAATGAACTTCTCATTAATCAGTTTGAAACGGCACGCCGCAGAGTAGAAGAAGAACTCTCTGGTATTGACGCGAAAATTTCTGAAACCATCGAAACGCAAAAAGCATTAGAAGCAGAAATCGTAGAAAAAGAAGCCTTTATTTCTGAAAAACACGAAGAAATTGACCAAAAAGAGTCTGGGCTCGCGGATGCTATCGCAAGAAAACAGGAAATTTCCGAACAAATCATCGAACAAAACGTGGTTCGTTCCGGCGTTTTAAAAGATATCGAAGTTTTAAATGATGCAATTTCTAGGGTAAACGAGTTTGTATCTGCAAACGACGCAAATCTTTCTCTTCACACGGAAGAAATTGCAGACATCACAAATAAAAATCAAGAACTCAAAAACGATATTTTAAGAAAAACCGAAGAAAACGATGCGGCAACGAAGAGTCTTGTAGAATTAGATTCAGCTGCAAAACGCTTGAACGAAGAAAAGAAGCAGTTTGACGAAAAAGACCGTGCCGTCTTAGAAGAAATTAAAGAACTTCGCGAAGAAGTATATACTTTAACCGACGAACAAGGTAGACTCTCTTCTAAAAAAGTAAAAGCGGAAACGGAACTTGAAAACACGATTAATAATTTATGGGATGAGTATGAACTCACATATTCTGATGCCCTTCCGTTAAAGCAGGAACTCGGCACACCGCAGGAAGTTTCAAAAGAAATTTCGACGCTGAAACGTCAGATTTCTGCGTTAGGAAATGTAAATGTAGATGCGATTGAAGAGTACAAGGCGGTTTCTGAACGCTATGAATTTTTAAGTGGGCAGAGAGATGATTTGATTACTGCACAGAAAGATTTAACCAACATTATTTTGGATATGACCAAAGTGATGCGCAAAGAGTTTGAATTAAAGTTTAAAGAAATCGCAAAATACTTTAAAGAAACATTCGCAGAACTTTTTGGTGGCGGTACGGCATCTTTATCTTTAGAAGACCCTGAAAATATTTTAGAGAGTAAAATCAATATCGATGTTCAGCCACCAGGCAAAAAACTTCAGAATTTATCTCTGCTTTCCGGTGGTGAGCGCGCACTTTCTGCGATTGCACTCCTGTTTGCAATTTTAAAAACGCGTCCGACGCCTTTCTGTTTCTTAGATGAAATTGAAGCGGCGTTAGACGATGTAAACGTTTACCGTTTTGCAGACTACATTAAAAACTACAGCAAAGACACACAATTTATCGTTGTTACACATCGCCGTGGTACGATGGAAGCGGCAGATGTCATCTACGGTGTAACAATGCAGGAAAAAGGCGTGTCGAAGCTGTTAGAACTCAACATAAACGAAATTGCAGATGCATAAAATGTATTGCAATTTATGCATGTTTGTGGTATAATAAGCAAATACGAATTTTTGTTTTGAAATCATGAAAGGTCGTGAAACCATGATTATTGCACCGAGAGGTACGCATGACATTTTGCCTTCAGAAAGTTACCGTTGGCATATGATAGAAAATAAAATTAAGGAACTGTGCTTAGCATTTGGTTATAAAGAAATCCGCACGCCGATGTTTGAAAGCACAGAACTTTTCGAGCGCGGTGTTGGTGACACAACAGACGTCGTTCAAAAAGAAATGTATACGTTTTTGGATAAAGGCGGAAGAAGTGTAACGCTTCGTCCTGAGGGTACTGCGTCTATCGTAAGAAGTTTTGTGGAAAACTCTTTATACGCACAGCCACAGCCGACAAAGATGTATTATCTATATCCTTGTTTCCGCTACGAAAAACCGCAGGCGGGAAGACTTCGCGAATTTCATCAGTTTGGCGTCGAAGTTATGGGTGCAGACGCTGCTTCTATGGATGCAGAAATTATATCGCTCGCGATGCAGGTGTTTAAAAGTTTTAACATTACGGGTGTGGAATTAAATATTAACAGCATCGGATGTCCTACCTGCAGAAAGGCGTATAACGAAGCGCTAAAGGCTTATTTTGCGCCACATTTAGACGAACTTTGCGAAACCTGCAGACAGCGTTATGAAAAGAATCCTCTGCGCATTTTAGACTGCAAGTCCAAAGAATGTAAAGTAATTTATAAAGATGCGCCGGTTCTTTTAGACCACATCTGCAGTGACTGTGAAGCACACTTTGAAGAACTCAAGAAATATCTTGAAATTATGGAAATCCCTTACACAGTAGATCCTACCATCGTAAGAGGACTTGATTACTATACCAAAACCGTATTTGAGATTGTATCGAAAAATCCGGGTAGTGAGGGCACGATCTGCGGTGGCGGCCGTTATAACGGTCTGGTTTCTGAAATCGGCGGTCCGGAAACACCCGGTGTTGGTTTTGCGATGGGTTTAGAGCGCTTAATCTTAGTGCTTGAAAGCTTAAATCTCATTCCGGAAAATAAAGAATGCCCGGATATCTTCATCGCAAACATCGGCGAAAATGCAGATCTTTTCGTGCAGAAATTGGTGTTTGATTTAAGAAATGCCGGCATCAGTGCAGAACGCGACTATTTAAAGAGAAGCGTGAAAGCGCAGATGAAATATGCAAATAAACTAGGTGCGCGTTTTTCTGTTGTTATCGGTGATGATGATATGGAAAAGGGCGTAGCATCTGTAAAGAATATGGAAAACGGTGAAGCGGCAGAGGTTTCTTTTGCGGCTTTGGCAGAATACCTAAAAGAAAATTGAGTCTAACGTTACGGAAATGCCTTTTGGCGTTTCCGTATCTTTTCAAGTGGGAGGCGATTGCGTGATAGAAATTAAAAACCTTGTGAAAAAATATGGCAATAAACTTGCAGTTGACCACATTTCGTTCAAGGTAAAACAAGGTGAAATTTTAGGACTTTTAGGCCCAAACGGTGCAGGTAAGTCCACAACGATGAATATTTTAACCGGCTACCTTTCCGCAACAGACGGAGAGGTTAAAATCGGTGGATATGATATTTTAGAAAACCCGATTGAAGCAAAGAAGAAAATCGGTTATCTTCCGGAACTTCCGCCGCTTTATATGGATATGACGGTTACGGAATACTTAAACTTTGTATATGAACTGAAAAAAGCCGATCCGAAAACGCAGAAAAAAGATTTGGCGGCGATTATGGAAACGGTAAAAATCACAGATGTGAAAGACCGCGTGATTTCAAACCTTTCAAAAGGGTATAAGCAAAGAGTAGGTCTTGCACAGGCGATGGTTGGAAATCCGGAAGTCTTAATTTTGGACGAGCCTACCGTAGGGCTAGATCCTCAACAGATTATCGAAATCCGCGATGTTATCAGAAAACTCGGAAAACAACACACTGTTATTTTGTCTTCTCACATTTTGCAGGAAGTGCAGGCAGTTTGTGAGCGTATTGTCATCATCAACAAAGGTAAAGTTGCCGCAATCGACACGCCGAATAATTTGGCAAGAACACTCTCTAATGAAAACAAATTCAGCCTTCGTGTTGCAGGGGACGAAAGGGAAGTGCTTGATTTATTAAAGTCGATTTCCGGTATAAAATACGTAAAATCGCTTGGCAGAAAAGAAAAAGGTTCTATGGACTTTATTATTGAATCAGAGCCGAATGTGGACGTTAGACCGCTTATTTTCACGGCTTTAGCGCAGGCAAATATGCCGATTTTGTCACTTCAGTCGGTAGATCTTAGTTTAGAGGATATCTTCTTAGAAGTTACCACAAACGATAGAACTGTTTCGGACGTAAATGAAGAAGAACTGGAATTTGTTTCAGGAAGCGAAAAGAAAGGGGGAGATGCATAATGAAAGCAATTTTCAAAAGAGAATTTGCATCCTACTTTAAATCTCCTCTCGGTTATATTTTCTTAGGACTCTTCTGGGCGTTTTCAGCATATGTTTTTATGAGCACCAATGTTGCCTATGCAACGACAATTATGGCGGGCTATTTTTCCACGATCGTATTTATATTTATTATTGCGATTCCGCTTTTAACGATGAAAATGTTTTCGGAAGAAAGAAAACAAAAAACAGACCAGTTGTTACTTACTTCTCCGGTCAGTGTGCAAGAAATTGTTTTGGGAAAATTCCTATCCGGTCTTTTGGTGCTTGCAATTGGTGTTTTGGGAACAATGCTTTATCTGTTCTTTATGAAACTTTACGGAAATCCGGCAATTGCAGAAAGTTTAGTTGGTTACATTGGAATTCTTTTGTATGGTTCAATGCTTATTTCGATAGGAATGTATGTTTCGTCCCGTACACAAAATCAGGTGATTGCAGCAGTGGTAACATTAGCGCTCGTGGGCTTTTTATCTGTTTCCGGAAACTTTGCGTTTGATTTTTCAAATCTTTTTAACGGAGCATTTTCCTTTGTCGGAACATTTTTAAATGGTGCAATTTCGTTTATAAACATCAATGCACGTTTTGCAGATTTCGCTGCAGGAACACTAAATATCGTGCCTCTATTTTACTTTTTGAGTATTACGGCGCTATTTATTCTGCTCACAATCCGTGCGATAGAAAAAAGACGTTGGAGGTAGAAAAATGAAAAACACGAGAAAAAGAAAACTTGCAATTAATGCCTCCGTCGTTGTTATTGGTGCAGTGATTGTTACCGTGCTTTTAAATATGTTGCTTATTTCCTTTGATGAAAAAATTCCTCTGGAAATCAGTCTGACGCGTGATAAAATCTATGAGTTAACAGACGAGACGTTGGAAGTTGTAGACAAAATCGACAAGGAAACACAGATTCTTCTTCTGTATGAAACCAATTCCGTTGATCAGGAAGGTTTCAACCTTTTGACTGGTGTGATAGAAAAGTACACCAAGAGAAACAATAAAATTTCTTTGAAAACAGTAGATTTCATACAGGAACTTACACAACTAACACCATATTTTCAGGAACTACAGTCGATTGATCCGCGCTATGCAATGATTTTTGTTCAGGGTGATCGATATGAAATTGCGGAAGCAAGTTCTTATCTTTCGGAGCAAACCGGAAAGAGTCTGATTGAGCGTGTCATTACGAACAAACTTGCGAATTTTGTTGACGGTCATCGTATCTCCGCAGTGCTTATGACAACCGGACATGGAGAAAAAAGAAATGAAATTTTAGATTCGTCTTTAGGAGTTTATGGTTATAAAGTAAAAAGTATTGATCTTTTAAAAGAAGAGATACCGCAAGATGGAAAATATCTGTTGGTCGTAAATGCACCATCGGGTGATTTTTCTGCTGATGAAATTGAAAAAATAGATCGATTTTTAGACAAAGGCGGAAACGTGCAGATTTATTTTAATCCCATGCTTTCGAACAAGGAACTTCCGAGATTAGAAACTTATTTAAAAGATGCGTGGGCAATCGAGCGTGGTCATAAAGTCGTGGTGGACATGGATAACCGTCTGGATACCACACAAAGTGACGATGTTTACGGTTCCATCTCAGTTGCAAACCTTACAGAAAGTGAATTGGTAAAACCGATTGCTTCCGGAAAAAGAAGTGTTATTTACTCACTCTCTAATCCGCTACAGGTAGCGGCAGATAAACCGCAAGCTGTAGAGATTTCACCGGTACTTGCGACAACCAATCATGCATATTTAAAAGAAATTGACACAATGAATGAAAGCAAAACTTCAGAAGATACAGAAGGAACATTCAACATTTTGCTTTCTGCTTCCAGAAAGAACTATACGGCGAATGAAGAAGTTTTCACCGGAAAACTTATCGTGTGCGGCGCAAGTTACACAATGGACACACTGGTTGCCGATACGCGCTTTGCCAACGAAGACTTACTGATCAATTCCATCAACTGGATGCGTGGCAGTGAAGCGGGTGTAACGGTTCGTGAAAAGGATCTTCCGCAGAGCACATTAACTGTTCCGAATGCAAGTTTTTGGCCTTGGTTTATCGCACTCGTTGTTGTGATTCCGGTTGGCGTACTTGCTTTAGGAATTGTTATTTGGATGAAACGGAGATTTAAATAATCTTAAGGCGCAAAAGGGGCGTTTTTAGCAGAGAATAAAAAAGAACATAAAGAAACGCAGAAAAGCGGGGAAAACTGCCACAGAGCAGATTTTCCCTGCTTTTAAAAGTATGTTTTTCTGGTTTCACAGAAAACGGATACAAAAAAAGAACGGTCAATTTCTGACCGTTCTTTTTTGTTTAAAGAAATTATCTTTTTGCTTTTTTAAGTTTTCTGTTTTTCGCTGCGGTTTTCATTGCGTACCAGATCGGACCTGCTAAGAGGACACTGGAGAAGGTACCTGCAAGAAGACCAACCATTAAGGGAAGTGCGAAATCTTTAATGGAATCAACACCTAAAACATAAAGCATAATAACCGGAACGATGGTTGTAAGCGTTGTAAAGAGTGAACGGTTTAACGTCTGTTTCAAACTGGTGTTAACTAAAACTTTGTAGTCACTTCTTAATGCTTTTTTCTGATTTTCGCGAATACGGTCAAACACAACGATGGTGTTGTTGATGGAGTAACCGATAATTGTGAGCATTGCAGCGATGAAGTTTGCGTTCATCGGCATTCTGAAAATTGCATAGAATGCAAGCATAATCAAAACGTCGTGGAGAAGACAAATAACGGCTGCAGCACCCGTGAAGAATTCAAAACGGATGGTGATGTATAAAAGCATTAAAACACAAGCGATGAGCGCTGCTTTTAACGCCTGTCCGCGAAGTTCTGCACCCATTGTAGCGGATACGTCTTCAACGGAAAGCACTGCTTCGTCTTTGATTTCAAAGTTTTCTTTTAAAGCAGCAATCATCTTTGCGCGAATGTCATTTTCGTCGATGACAGTTTCTTCTGCGGGAGTTTCAGCGATTTCCATCACTTCGTTTGTTTCTTCTGCTGTCGCAGGTTCTGTAGCTTCAGCTTTTGTTTCTGTTGCCGCGCTTTCTGTTGCTGCAGTTTCTACAGCAGCCGGAGCTTCTGTTTCAGCGGGAACTTCTTCAGCCTTTGGCGCTTCTTTTGCAGGGAGTTCTGAAACTGCGGATGTCTGAATTACAATAACGTTATCATCAGAAGCCAAAACTTTAGGAGATTTGATTCTTTCATCAGCTTTTTCAATGACTTTTGCAACTTCGTCTAAATCAACTTCTTTTCCCATGTCAACGTACATTACTGTACCACCGGCGAAGTCAACGTCCATTACAAAGCCACCGCCTACAAAGTATGCGATTAAACCGGCTAAAATGATTACGATCGGAAGAATACAATAGAATTTAGCACGTTCTACAATTTTAAACATCTTATTGTACCTCCTTTTTTGCGAATTTTTTGCCGTATAAAGCCGGGTTTTTAATCTTTAAACCAACTACAAGGTTTAAGAGATATTTTGTAATGAAGATTGCGGTGAACATACTTACGATTGTACCAATTGCAAGTGTTACAGCAAAGCCCTGAATGGTACCGGTACCAAAGATATAAAGAACTGCTGCCGCAATTAATGTTGTAACGTTAGAGTCAACGATTGCAATAAACGCACGGTCGAAGCCGGAGTGTACTGCGGTTTTAATTGTTTTACCAAGGTTTAATTCTTCTTTGATACGTTCAAAGATAATAACGTTTGCATCGACTGCCATACCAACAGAAAGGATGATACCTGCAATACCGGAAAGACTTAAGTTAATTCTGAAGAATGTCATGATGTAAACAACGATTGCCATGTATGCAAGAAGTGCAATATCAGCAACAAGACCGGGAAGTCTGTAAACAATAAGCATAAACGCTAAAATGATTAAGATACCGATACCTGCAGCGATTAAACTTGTGGAAAGTGCTTCTTCACCGAGTGTGGGTCCAATGGAACTTAGCTGCACATGCTCAATGGAGAAGGGCAGGTTACCGGAATTGATGAGTGCTGCAAGTTCTGCAGTTTCAGTAGAATCTGCAAAACCACCGGAGATAACACATTCGGTAGAATTAATTGCGGCTTCAACTCTCGGTTGGCTGATTACTTCTTCATCTAACATGATTGCGATGTAATTGCTTCCTTCTGCTTTAGCAGATGCAGCAGAAGTTGCCTGCGCAAACTTATCTTTACCGGAAGCCTTGAGTTTAAGTTTTACATGATGTACCGGCGCGCCCGTGTTATCAACTGCATCGTATGCAGCGGTAGCAGAAGCAACGTCAGCACCTTCTAATACGATATTGCCATCGGAATCACGGAAAGTTAATACAGCGGTCTGACCTAAAGTGTCAACGGCCTGCTGCGGATTCTGAATAGCAGGGATTTCAACACGAACCTTTTTGTCGCCCTGGCGAGAAACGGTTGCTTCGTTATAGCCTAAAGCGTCCAAACGGCTTCTTAAAACGTTTTGAACAGATTCCATCTGCTCGTCTGTAACAGTTTTTGCCTGCGCTTCGTAAGTGATAGTAGAACCACCAACGAGGTCAAGGCCTTGTCTAATACCCCAGTTTTCGTCTAAAGCGTCGGGGTAAGAAATATCATAACCGAACAAGTTAATGTTCATACCTGTTAGAACAACTGTAATAGCAGTAACAATAACCAGTAAGGCGATGACTAATTTCGCGATACTTTTTTTCATTTGTCATTTTCCTCCTTATAAAAATCGCATAAAAATATTATATAATTTTTTTTGAAAATAGTCAACACTTTCTTCCAAATTTCACCCGAAAAATGATGTTTTTTTTCATATATTTATACAGCTGCTTCTGATGGCGAGGAAAAAATGTAAAAAAAACTTGCAAAGCAACGAAAAATATGATATAAAGAAAGAAAATATGCGTAAAAGAAAAAACGAAAGGGGCGGACGTATGAAGAAGAATCTTGTATTAATCGGGATGTCGGGAGCGGGAAAGTCCACGGTTGGAATTGCACTTTCATATCGTCTCCGTATGCCGTTTGTGGATGTGGATTCTTATATCGAACGCACGCAAAATATGACCGTCTCTGAATTTTTCAATACTTATGGTGCAGAGCGCTTCCGTGAAATTGAAACAGAAGCGGTAAAACATATGGGGAATGACTATCAAAATACGATAATTTCAACGGGTGGCGGCGTGATTTTGAACCCTGAAAATATGGAGTATTTAAAGAAACATGGAATTGTTGTTTATATTAATCGCTCCGTTGAAAACATTTTAAAGACATTAAATGCAGAAAAGCGTCCGCTTTTAAAGGAGAATCCGGAGCGGCTCCGCGAAATGTATCAAGACCGCCATGAACTTTATTTAAAATACGCAGATGTAGTTGTAGTAAACGGTGCGGATTTTAAAAGTGGTGTTGATAATGTCTATGATGCAGTGAAAGAATTTTTTGTTTCAAACTAAAAAACGCGTTAAAGATTTGTTCTTTAACGCGTTTTATTTTATATAAATCGGGGAAGTCAAAAAATCTTTTCCGCCGCGCTTATCTTCTGTCAGCAAACTGTATAAGTCAGTGGCGCGAAGATCGAGTTCCAGCAAGCGGGAAAATGCATCTGATGTGGAAACGGCATCTGCCATTTTTGTGATCACGGGAATGGAAGATTTTTTGGAGATCTCTCTTAACATCTTTGCGCCGGTATCGTTAAATGCTAAAACGCGCACATATTGTGGCGGAAGGTCTAAATCTTCTTTTGTGATTCCCAAAAGCGTGTTTATGATGATTCGATCGATGCGTGTTTTCGTATAGCGTTTTGATTTTACGAATTCCGACAGAGCATCTGCGCCAAAGGTTTCTTTCGCACCTTTTAAAAATCGCAATTCAAGCCCTTCGGAAACGTCGGCAATCTCTTTTAGTTCCTCCGCGGTTTTCTGACGAAATGTACTCGTTACCAATGTGTCAAAAACTGCCTTGTCGTAGGCGTTTTTAAATAGGGGAAGAGCACTTTTGGGAACGTCTCCCGATACATCTTCGCCGTCTTTTATTTTTTTGCGTACACGGGAAGCGGAGGCAAACGTTTCTTCGCGCTTGTGTGTGATTGGCGTAACCTTACCGGAAAGCGTGTTTAAAGCGCGCAAATATTCGATTCCTAAAATGTTATTCGGAAGAGAGAAAAGGGAAGTGTCTGTGCCCGGAAACGCCTTTTTAAACGCAAGTTCTTTCGCTGCCGGGAAACTAACGCCTTTTTTTAATTCATCTTTTAAAAGTCCATTAAATTTATCCGTTTCTAAAAAGTGGGCGGCTTTTTGGAGTGTATCGAGATCACCGCATTCACTACCGAATGAAATGCCGCTTACTGCGCCTAAAGCATCCAAAATAGACACAGCACCGGTTGCAAAACGGCTTGCGGATTGTGCCGCGTAAACAACAGGAAGTTCTAAAACCAAATCGGCGCCGTTTAAAACCGCCATCTCTGCGCGACGCCATTTATCGAAAATCGCAGGAGCACCGCGCTGAACAAAACTTCCGCTCATAATGCAGACTACGCCGTCAGCATGAAAGCGCGCCTTTTGTGATGTGAGTTGGTATTTGTGTCCATTATGAAGGGGATTATACTCGCAGATAATACCTAAAATATTCAAGCCGATGCCTCCTTTTTCTTAAAATTTGTTTTAAAAAAATCTCCGGAAAAGTGTTTTTCCGGAGATTTCATTTTAAGCTTTAGAAATCAATTATTTTACCATGCTTGCAATTTCAGCAGCGAAGTTATCTTCTTTCTTTTCGATACCTTCACCTTTTTCGAATCTTGCAAATTTCACGATTTTGATTTCCGAACCGATTGTATCAGCAACTTTCTTTGTGTATGCTGTTACGGTTAAGTCACCATCTTTGATGAACGGCTGATCAACTAAGCAGATTTCTTTGAAGTATTTGTTGATTCTGCCTGCAACCATTTTTTCAGCAATGTTCTGCGGTTTGCCTTCGTTCATTGCCTGTGCTGTTAAGATTTCTGTTTCTTTTGCAACCACTTCAGCGGGGATGCTGTCACGGTCTAAATACTGCGGGTTAGCAGCTGCAACCTGCATAGCAATGTCGTGTGCGAATTCTTTGAATTCAGGAGCATCCGCTTTAGAAGCGTCAACTTCGAAACCTACCATAACGCCGATTTTACCGCCGCCGTGGATGTATGTTTCAACAACGCCTTCGTATCTTGCAAATCTTCTAACGGTGATGTTTTCACCGATTGTAGCGATTTTGTTTACCAGCATATCGTTGATGGTTTCATCGCCATCTACGAATTTAGCAGCTAACAGGGTTTCAACATCTTTGGGAGATGTTTCTTTGATCTGTTTTGCAACGTCAGAAACGAATTTCTGGAAATCTGCGTTCTTTGCAACGAAGTCTGTTTCAGAGTTTACTTCAAGCAGAACACCAATACCGTCAACAACACTTGCATGAACGATACCGTCAGCAGCAATTCTGCCGGATTTTTTTTCAGCAGTTGCCAGACCTTTTTCTCTTAAAAATTCAATAGCTTTTTCTTTGTCACCGTCTGTTTCTGTCAGAGCTTTTTTGCAGTCCATCATACCGCAACCGGTGATTTCTCTTAATTCTTTTACATCAGCAGCTGTGAATGCCATTTGTAAATCCTCCAATCAATTACTCGTTAACTTCGTCTTCCTTTTCTTCTACTGCTTCAACGGGAGCATCAGAACCCTGTTTGCCTTCTACAACAGCGTTTGCAATAGTAGAAGCAATCAGTTTTACGGCACGGATAGCATCATCGTTACCGGGGATTACATAATCCACTTCTTCAGGGTCACAGTTGGTGTCTACGATAGCAACAACGGGGATACCCAGCTTCTTAGCTTCAGCGATTGCAATCTTTTCTTTTCTGGGGTCAACAATGAACAGAGCGCTGGGCAGCTTCTTCATGGTTCTGATACCGCCTAAGAATTTTTCCAGCTTTTCTCTTTCGTTCTTTAAGTTGATAACTTCCTTTTTGGGGAGCAGATCAAAGGTACCGTCTTCTTCCATACGGCACAGCTGTTCTAAACGCTCAATACGCTTGGTAATGGTTTTGAAGTTGGTCAGCATACCGCCTAACCATCTTGCATTTACCCAGTACATACCAACACGTTCAGCTTCTTCCTTAATGGAATCCTGAGCCTGCTTTTTGGTGCCGACGAACAGAATATCGCCGCCATCCT
>JAZRET010000209.1:0-17444 GCA_045660945.1 Congzhengia sp. | reverse complement strand
ATGGCTACGATCCGACTTTGTGTAAAAATCTCGCAAACATCTTTTGGGGGTAAAGAAATGGACAACAGAGGAATTGACTATTTACGCACAAAACTAACAAAAAAGGCGGGGCGTGTCAAATTACGCTACCGCGTTTATGAGCAAAAAGAAGAAAACCGCGATTTAGGGCATATAATACCGCCGTGGCTGAAGAATTCGTATAAATCCGTGGTGGGCTGGAACACAAAAAGCGTGGACGCGCTGGCTGATCGGCTGGTGTTCTTGGGGTTTGAAGATGGCACTGATTATTTCAATGCCATGCAGATATTCAATTTCAACAACCCTGACATATTTTTCGACGCCGCGATCAAAGAAAGCCTGATTGGTGCGTGTTCGTTTGTTCATATTTCGCACGGCGATAACGGCGAATTGACCCCGAAACTGTCGGTTTTGACCGCTAAAGACGCAACCGGCGTTATGGACGAATTCAGCGGCATGCTCAAAGAGGGTTACGCGGTATTGGACAGGGATGACAGCGGCATACCGTTGCTTGAAGCGTATTTCACAGCCGACGGCACAGAATACTACGAACGCGGCAAGTATTTATACACGGAAGATAACCCGACACGCTACCCGCTGTTGATTCCGGTTGTGTTCCGCCCTGATTCTGAACGCCCGTTCGGGCATTCAAGAATTTCGCGGGCGGCTATGTCGTACCAGCGGTTTGCGCAGAATTCCATTGAATTGTCACAAGTTTCCGCAGAATTTTATAGTTTCCCGCAGAAATATGTTTCGGGGCTTGACCCCGAAGCCGACCCGCTGGACACATGGCGGGCGTCTATTTCGGCAATGTTGCGGTTTGATAAAGATGAAGCCGGCGACCATCCGGTATTAGGACAATTCCAGCAACAGAGCATGACCCCGTACAACGAACAGTTGCGGGCGCTGGCGGCTTTGTTTGCGGGCGAAACAGGGCTGACATTGGATGATCTGGGCTTTGTCACGGATAACCCAAGCAGTGCGGAAGCGATCAAAGCGGCGCATGAATCTTTACGTCTGACAGCACGCAAGGCACAGCGGACATATGGCACGGCGTTTGTAAACGTTGGGTATGTGGCGGCGTCACTACGTGACAACATGCCGTATAGCCGTGCGCTGGCGGTTGACTGCAAACCGCTGTGGGCACCGGTGTTTGAACCTGACGCGGCTATGCTGTCCAGCATTGGCGATGGCGCAATTAAACTGAATCAGGCAGTACCGAATTATTTTGACCGCAACAACCTTGCGAAACTGACGGGCATTGAATCCACCGAACCAATCGGGCTTGAAGAAGTGATTGAATCATGACATTACGTGAAACGCTGGGCACTGACGTGACGGCGCGGTATGTGGAATTGATCACCACGGACAAAACCGCAACACGGCTGGCAAGACAGGCGGCAACCGGTACAGATTATGAAACCGCGAATCTGTACGCGGTGCGTTCCGGCGAATTGATGGCGCAAGCGCTGGCAGATGAAACGCAAACGCTGGCGTACATGTCGTACGACGTTGCACAAGGCACGCTAATGCCGCTGATGACAGCCAACCACGAAGCCGTTACAGCGGTAACAGCCGCCATACAAGGCAACATGAACGCCGCCGCCGGCGTTGGGCTTGCGCCTGTTATTCCAGCGCTGGACACAAGCAGAATTGACGGGCTGGCGGTTGTGGCGGCACAGGCTGACACAATGGAACAGGCGCGGCAAGCATTAGCCGAACCGCTTGTAAATTCGTCGCAATCCGTTGTTGACAGATCAATACGGGATAACGCCCAAGCCAACAGCAAAGCGGGCATAGGGGCGACCATTGAGCGCAAAACTGAAGCGGCAGGAACACGGGAAGCACCGTTGCGTGTACGCTATAAAAACAAGGTATATAAATACACCCGCAAATACAACGTTCCGTGTAATTGGTGCGCTAACTTGGCGGGTGTTTATGAGTACAGAAACGGCGGGCGCAATATTCCGCGAGATGTATTCCGGCGGCATGAATCGTGCCGGTGCACTTTAACATACAGAAACGGCGTAAACAGGCAAGATGTATGGAATCACAACAAGGTGTGGACAGTAGACGACGCCGAAGAACAAGCACGTGTTGTGGCAAACGCACAGGAAAAAACCCAAACACAAAATGACCATACATATTTGCTGAATCATAAAGACGCAAAAAACTATAAAGAATTAACAGAGTATGCCCGCGATAACCTTGGGTTAGAATATCACGGTCTTAACCGCGCCAACATATCAATATTAAACACATTTAATAAAGAAATTGCCCGTGTATATGATAAATTCGGCAATCTGTCAGAAAACGATGTATTGACATTAATTTCGACAGAAAGGAAAATGCCACGTGACGCCGCCGGTATGTATTCGCCGCGGCGAAATGCTATGCTGTTTCGCGGAACAAGTTTACAAGGCGCGGAAGCATACGCGAGTTTGGCGCGGTCGGCTGGGTACAATGGCGGTAGTGGTTGGTGGAGTACCACAGAACCAATGCATGTTATACGGCATGAAGTTGGGCACGCAGTTGAAAAACTGTATTATAGGTATGAACCGGATGTACAGGAAGAAATACACGAATTATTTGAAGCGGTGTGGGAGAAAATGCCGGAAAAAACATGGAGTAGAGAAGCCAGTACCGAAGTCATAAAAAAAGCGGGTGAATATCTGTCATATTACGGATTGTCAAGTGAAGGGGAATTCATAGCGGAATCAATAGCAAGTTATATGAGCACAAGCCCGAAACCTATTGCTGTTGAAGTTGTAAACACATTATTAAGGAATGGGAAAAAATGATATTGACGTATGACCAAGCAAAATGGCTTGTAAAAACCAAAGAAAGCGGTGAACAGTTTGTGTTTGTCGGAAATGGGAAAGCAACAAAAAAAGAAAAACAGCGGTTGCAAGAAATGGATGAATTCCATGTGTTTTGTACAGGTACGCATTTAATTGCTAACTATGAAGATTTAGAAAAATGACAAACGAAAAGGTTGGCAGACAAGAACCAACACAGGCGGTTGTATTGCCGTTTGACCGGTCAAAATCACAGGAAGCAATTGACCTATACGAAACCAGCGGACGCGCGGCACAGGATTGGCAAAAATTGGTGCTAACGGATTTGATGGCGCAAAACGAACAAGGTTTGTGGATTCATCAAAAATTCGGGTACGAAGTGCCACGGCAAAACGGCAAGGGTGAAATATTAGCCATGCGTGAATTGTGGGGCTTAAAAAACGGTGAAAACATATGCCACACAGCGCACAAAACCAGCACAAGCCATTCAGCGTTTGCGCGTCTGATCAAAATACTTTCAGAAGCGGGGTACACCGAACAGGGGCGAAAAAAGCGCGGGCACACATTTGCTGACCAATCGTACAAAGCCACAAAACAATACGGGCTTGAACAAATATTCATGCAAAACGGCGGTTCAATCGTATTCAGAACGCGAACAGAAGCGGGCGGTATCGGTGAAAGTTTCGATTTGCTGATAGTTGATGAAGCACAGGAATACACAAGCAACCAACAAGCGGCATTGATATACACCATTGCGGCAAGCGAAAACCCGCAAACGATATTTTGCGGAACACCGCCAACGTTGAGCAGTAAAGGTGACGTATTCACCGGTTTACGCAAACAGGTGTTGAGCGGGCGCGGCTATGATTCCGGCTGGGCTGAATGGTCAGTATATGCAAAGCCGGACGATATCATGCAACCGGCGTTGTGGTACGAAACAAACCCATCGTTGGGCATGAATTTGCGCGAACGTACAATACGTGCCGAAGACACAGGCAACGAATTGGATTTCATTATTCAGCGGCTGGGCTATTGGCACAGTTATGAATTAAAGTCAGAAATAACACAAGCCGAATGGCAAGCGTTACAAGATCGCACGCCCAAACTAACAGGCAAAGTATACGCGGCGGTCAAATTCGGTGCAGATGGGCTAAACGCCAGCATGTCGGTTGCCGCACGTACAACAACGGGCAAAATCTTTGTTGAAACGCTTGACTGCGTGCCACAGGCACATGGCTTTGTGTGGATTGCTGATTTTCTACAGCGCGCCAAGAATGTGGGCGCTGTTGTGATAGATGGCAAAGGCAAAACGGAAGTATTGGTTGATTTGCTTACAAACACCGGCGTGCGGGTTAAAAGGGTATTGCCGGCAACCGGTGACGCGATCACGGCGTATGCGTCATTCCGTCAGGCAATTGACGATGAACAAATATGCCACGGCGGGCAACCGTCGGTTGTACAAGCCGTCAGCAATTGCGAGAAACGGCTGATTGGCACAAATGGCGCGTTTGGTTTCCGTTCGATCAAAGACGGGGTTGACGTGTCTATTGTCGAATCGCTGGCGTTCGCATATTGGTTATGCGCGACCACCAAAGAAAAGCGCAAACAAAAAATCGCGTATTAAGGCGGAGTGCTTACCGCCTTTTTACATAGTTACGTTACGCACACGGTAAGTGCGGAAAGGGGCAAAATAAATGGCAGAATTTAAGACAATCACCACACAGGAAGAATTTGACGCGGCTATAAAAGACCGAATTGAACGCGCAGAGAAAAAGACGCGTGAAGCGGTAGCGGCGGAATTCAAAGGCTGGGTGAAACCGGCGGACATTGAAGCGTTAAAGGAAACGCACGCCGCCGAAATCAAACGGCTGGCGGACGATCACACCAAAGCGCTGGAAAAATACGCGGGGTATGATGAAAAATTCAAAGAGTTTGAAGCCAAAATCAAGGGCTATGAAATCCGCGAATTGAAAACAAAAGCCGCGACGGCATACAAACTGCCGCTGGACGCAATCGAATTTTTACAGGGTGATGACGAAAAAGCCATCAATGAAAGCGCAGAAAGGCTAATGAACCTGACAGGCGCAAACCACGGTGTAGGTATGACAAGAAATACCGAACCCACAGCCGACGCCGCCGGAGTATGGCGCGAATTGGCAAACAATATTTTTAAGTAAAAATGGAGAAAAAGGCAAATGGCTACAGTAATTAACAAGTCTACAAATCTTCCCACACAGGTAGTTGAAGAAATGTTCAACATGGTGCGGGGTAAATCTTCGCTGGCGAAACTTGCGAACCAGCGCCCGATTCCGTTTAACGGCACAACCGAAATGGTTTTCAATCTTGACCATGACGCAAGCATTGTGGGCGAATCCGACCCGAAAGTAAACGGCGGCGGAACAGCAACACCGGTTGTTATTCGCCCGTACAAGTTTGAATATGGTCTTCGTGTTTCGGATGAATTCCTGTATGGCACAGAAGAATACCGCATGGACGTACTGCGTACATTCGCAGAGGGCGCGGCACGGAAGTTTGCAAGAGCGTTTGACATTGCGGCAATGCATGGTCTGAACCCGTACAGCACGACGGCTTCCACGGTTGTTGGTACAAACAATTTTGAATCCGCCGTAACTAACGCGATCACATACAACGGTTCTACGCCTGACGCAAACATTGACGCGGCAATCGCGCTGATTGCGGCGGCTGGCGTTCAGCCGGATGGTATCGCAATGTCCCCCACAATGCGCAGTGCAATTGCGGCTATGACAGTGAACGGCGCGAACAAGTACCGTGAATTTGAATGGGGCGGAACACCCGCAACGCTGGGCGCAATGACGCTGGACAGCAACCCCACAGTAGAAATTGCCGCAACCGGCGCTTCCCACACACTGCATGCGCTTGTTGGTGATTTCAGCGCATTCCGCTGGGGCTATGCAAAGAACATCCCGCTTGAAGTCATTGAATACGGTAATCCTGACAACGACAGCGTAGCGGGCGACCTCAAAGGGCACAATCAGGTTTATCTCCGCGCAGAAGCGTACATCGGATGGGGTATTCTTGCGCCCACATTCTTTGCAAAGGTACAGGCATAAACATGAGAGTGTACAAAAACACCGTCACGGGCGTTGTTGTACATGTCAACAGTGAAGTTTCGGGCGATTGGGTGGAAATCACACCCGCGCCCGAAGCGCCTGTAACGCCCAAAAAGACGGCTACAAAGAAAACACCGAAGCGGGCTACAACGAAAAAGTGAGGTGGTGCGCATGGAAGCATACGCAACCATTGATGATGTTGAAACGCTGTTCAGATCGTTGAGCACAACGGAACAGGCAAAGGCAATTGCCCTGTTGCCGATCGTTTCCAATGAATTACGATACAGGGCAAATCTTGTTGATCGGGATTTAGACGAAATGATAGCGGAACGCCCCGCGCTGGCGGATGTGGCAAAGGAAGTAACAGTATCAATCGTTTCCCGCATATTGCGGCAGAACACAGTTACAGAACCGATGACACAGGAAAGTCAAGCGGGCTTGGGCTATTCATGGTCAGGTACATACGCGGTGGCTGGCGGCGGAATCGGCAATGCGATTTTGCGCGCCGATTTGGCACGGCTGGGGCTGAAGCGTGCGCGGTACGGCGTTATTGATTTTTGGACGCCGCGAAAGGGCAAGACATGCTGACGGGCGAAACGGTCAAACTTTGGCAGAAAAAGCAGATTGACACGGACGCATTCAACAACCCCGTTTATGACTATTTCGACAGTTTCGTAACGGTTGACAATGTGCTAATTGGCGAACCGTCACCGGAAGAACGGCTGAACGAATTGAATTTGACGGGGCGCATGATCGCGTACACGCTGGGCGTACCCAAGGGTGACGCAAACGCATGGGGTGACCAAATCGTAGAGTTTTTCGGCATGCAGTTTCACACGTACGGAATACCGGTTGTTGGAATCGAAGCAAACATACCGTTGGCATGGCATAAAAAAGTGAAATGTGAACGCTATGAGTAAAGTAAAAGTGTTTTTGGATTCGGCGGGTATTCGCGAAATGCTGAAAAGCGCCGGCATGCAACAGGTTATATCCGCCTATTGCGAACGGGTAGAACGGAACGCGGGCGGTGACGGTTACGAAATCACCGTACAGGCTGGGCGCAACCGTACCGTGGGCGAAGTGCACGCAATCAGTGACGAAGCGGTGCGCGACGTATTCAGAAATAACAGTTTACTAAAGGCATTACACAAATGATTGAAACAGTTGTTATTGACTATCTGACAGAAGAATTAGACGGCATACCCGTGTACATGGGCGAACCCAACAGGGCAGACGTAAAAACATGGGTGCGTGTCGAAAAAACAGGTTCGTCAGAAAGCAATCATATTTATCATGCCACGTTCGCGGTACAGTCATATGCGCCGACATTCTACGAAGCCGCCGCGCTGAATGACAGCGTTAAAAACGTAATGTATCAGATCGTGGCGCTTGCAGAGATCGCAAGCATTAATTTGAATTCTGATTACAATTTTACAGATACATCGACGAAACAGCCGCGCTATCAGGCTGTTTTCGATATTGTTCATTACTAAAGGAGAAATAGCATATGGCTGTAACAGCAACAAATGTTGCCGCTGGCAAACCTATTGCAACCGGCGCAATCGCTGTAGCGGACACGACAGCGACAGCGCCTACAGACGCTACCACAACGCTGGACGCGGCATTTACGGTGCTGGGTTATGTTTCGGATGACGGCTTAACACAGACGATTGAAAGAACCGTGGAAAACGTGCGCGCATGGGGCGGTGATACGGTATTGACCACACAGACAGAATTTACGGAAACGTTTGAATTTCAGTTGATTGAAGTATTGAGCGTGGACGTCAGGAAAGAAGTTTTCGGCGCGTCTAATGTAACCGGCACGCTTAACACAGGTATTACCACAAAGGTTACCAGCGAAGAATTAAAGCCGCGCATGTGGGCAATTGACATGGTGGTAAACGGAGCGGTAACGCGTATTGTGATTCCTAACGGCAAGGTAAGCGAAATTGGCGAAATTGCGTATGTGGATGATGACGCAATCCGCTATCCGGTAACCATTACAGCATTCCCTGACAGCACAGGCACGTGCAGTTACGAATACACAAAGGCAAGTGTATAAATCATGATTAAGGGCACAACAAAAACGGGTTTTGGGTTTGAAGTTGATGAAACGGCGGTCAATGATATGGAAATTATTGACGCATTCGTTGAAATCGCTGACGGTGACCCGACCCCATACAACCGCGTTATCAAAAAACTGTTTGACAAAGAACAGGTGAAAGCGCTGTACGATCATGTGCGCGACGAAAACGGGCGCGTACCGATTGACAAGATCGCGACGGAAATAAATGACGTGTTCAGCGCCATGGGTGACGCCGGAAAAAATTGATTGCCCTTGCCGGCATGATACACACCGATAAAAACGCGTTGGTGTGTGATATGGCGGAAACGTACGGCATATATGATATGGGGTTGTTACCGGTTCAGACGGTAGCAACCCTTGCCGCCGGTTTAGGGGCTGACAGTAGGGTAAAACGGAAGCAAAACAACATGCCGGTATCAACGGACACGCTGTTGCTGGCATTGGCAGTTGATAAATTGAACTTATTATGGTGGGCACAAACGAAAGACGGGCAGAAAAACCGCGGGCGTCCTGATTCGCTTGTGGCGGAATTGCTGGGTATTGAGCAGAAGCAAAAGAACATAATTCGCGGCGATAAATTCACCATAGATCAATTCAACGCGGCGCGTGAAGCGCTAATAGAAAAGATGAAAGGCGGGGCGGCAAATGGCTGATAAGGGCACAACAATAGGCACAGCGTTTGTGCATGTAGTGCCGTCGGCGGACGGTATAAAAGGTTCATTAACGGACGTTCTTGACCCCGAAAGCAGAGCGGCGGGAACGTTGGCGGGCACAAACATTGCCACCACGTTAAAACGCATACTGATTTCCGCGGGAATCGGTAAATTGTTAAAAGACATAGTAGGGGAAGCGTTAAGCGCCGGCGGAGCGCTACAGCAGAGTTTCGGCGGCATAGAAACGCTGTACGGTGACGCGGCAGACGCGGCGAAGCAGTACGCATATGAAGCCGCACAGGCGGGTATATCAGCGAACACATACGCTGAACAGGCTGTATCATTCGGAGCGGCACTGAAACAGGCGTTTGCCGGCGCCGGCGATGAAGCAACGGTCACAGCGCTGGCGGCTGAAGCGGCGAACACCGCAATTATGGACATGGCGGACAATTCCGCCAAATTCGGCACGGACATTTCAAGTGTACAGGCGGCGTACCAAGGTTTTGCCAAACAGAATTACACAATGTTGGATAACCTAAAATTGGGTTACGGCGGAACAAAAACCGAAATGGAACGGTTGTTGAAAGACGCCGAAAAACTGACGGGCATTCACTATGATATTTCCAATTTGGGCGACGTTTACGCGGCTATACACGCGATACAAGAAGAATTAGGCGTATCAGGTGTTGCGGCGACAGAAGCGGCAACCACGCTGACAGGAAGCGCGCAAGCCGTAAAGGCGGCATGGCAAAACCTGTTGGCAAACATGGCGTTGGGCGAATCGCTGACGAAACCGCTACAGCAGTTGATGACCAGCGGCAAAAACTTTCTGATTGGTAATTTCTTGCCGATGATCGGAAACGTTATAAAATCCGTACCACAGGCGTTACAGGGCATTCTAATGAATAGCGGCATGGATATGCTGAACAACCTTGCCGCGGGATTTACAACGGCAATTCCGCAGTTTTTGGGCAATGCATTGCCCGCATTGCTGAATGCTGTACAGTCATTGCGCGCTAACGTTGCCGCGCTTGTTCCTGTCGGGCTGGACATGATCAAAGGGCTGGCGCAAGGTTTGATCAACGGCATTCCGCTGTTAATTGAATATATCCCGCAGATCATAACCAACATTGCGGGCATTATAAACGACAACATGCCGAAAATCCTAAAAACGGGTTTTGACATTATCGTAATGCTGGGCAAGGGCTTAATATCCGCCGTGCCGGTGATTATTGCAAATATGGGCAATATCGTTGAAGCGGTGGTTGCTGTCATATCGGCGGTCAATTGGCTTGCGCTGGGCGAACGCATTATAAACCTGATTGCAAGCGGAATAAAGGCACTTGCGGCGTCAATCCCGAATGCACTGAAGACCATTGCCAACACGGCGTTAAACGGCGTCAAGTCAATCAATTGGGGCGGTTTAGGTTCGGCAATCATCAACGGAATCGTAAACGGCTTACGTTCGGCGGGTGCAAGTATCAAAAACGTGCTGTTGGGCTATGCGTCTGACGCGCTGAACGCCGCAAAACGATTCTTGGGCATTGGTTCGCCGTCAAGAGTGTTTGCACAACAGGTTGGTCAATGGATTCCGGCGGGCATTGCTGTAGGTATTGAAAACAATTCTGACACGATTACGGCGGCGTTGGATGTGGTGACCGGCGAAACGGTAAGCGCGTTCAGTGCGACACCGACCAGCACGACGGAAAACCGAAATGTTGGCGCGATCAACATAAACGTGTATGGCGCTGTCGGTCAGGATGTGGAAGAATTGGCACAGGCTGTTGCGGACAGAATCAACGCAACGATAAACGGAAAGGTTGCTGTTTATGCTTAACGATGTGATTATAGACGGCACGCCGCTGTCAGATTTCGGCGCACTGCTTACGGATTCAAAGAGTTACAGCGCACCGAACCCGCAGTATGAAACGGTTGAAATTGTCGGACGCAACGGTGATTTGATTGTGAACAAAGACCGGTACAGCAATTATGAATTGCACCTAAACGGCGTGATAGAAGATGAATTTCAGAATAACTTTTTGGCAATGCGCGCATATCTGATGGCAAAAAACAGTTATGTGCGGATTGAAGAAAGCGAATTGCCGGCATACTATCGCATGGGGCGGTTAATGGGCGGAATTAGCCCGAATGTGGACGGTGAACACCAAGTGCGTACGTTCACGTTGAAGTATTGGTGCAAGCCGCAGATGTGGCTGAAATCGGGTGAAATCGTCATATCAGAAAGCGCTGATTTTACCATATATAACCCCACACAATTTGCCGCAAAACCGCTTATACGTGTGTACGGTGACGGAACGTTGACCGTGGGCACGGCTATTATTGATATAGCGGCGGGCGCTGATTCCTATATAGACATTGACAGCGAAATAATGGATTGTTACGAGGGCGACACAAACCGCAACAACCTTGTAACAATGTCACGCTGGGCAGATTTGCCCGCCGGCGCGACAAACATTACAATGTCGGGCAATATAACAGCGGTGGAAGTGACGCCGCGGTGGTACACGCTATGATCACATTACTTGACACAACAAAAACGCTAACCGCGTTGGCAAACGACAACACCAACGGGCTGGGCGTGGTGCAGACAATCAGCGCGTACGTTACCGAAGAATTGAACGGCGCGTATGAATGCGAATTCACCGTAAGTGACACAGAAAAGCATTACCCGTTAATTTCAGTAGGCGGGATTTTCAAGTGCGTACCGTACGATAACGGAAACCCGCAAATGTTCCGGATTTACTCAATCACAAAACCCCGAAACGGCGTTGTGACGGTAAAGGCGCGGCACATTTCGTACGATTTGAACAAAGCGGCGGTATTACCGTTCACGGCAACGGGCATTGTTCCGGCATTATCAGCGCTTGAAGCCAATTTGGTTGGTTCGTATGAATTCAACACATTCACGGACATTGCCAACACATCCAGCGTATTCACACTGAAACAGCCGGCAAGTATGCGGGCGGCGCTGGGCGGCACAAATGGTTCAATGCTTGACACGTTCGGCGGTGAATTTGAATGGGATAACCTAACGGTGAAACTGCTGGCGCACCGTGGAACAGATCGCGGCGTAACAATCGAATACGGCAAAAACCTTGTAGACATCCAACAGGATGAAAACATAGAAAACACCTACACGGCAGTGCTGGGCTTTGTGACCAACGCAGAAGCAACAACCACGGGCAACATTCAATACGCGGTTGTAACAAGCGCGCCGAAAACCAAGATTGTAGATTTTACAAGTTATTTTGGCGACGGGGAAACGCCGACGGTTGCAGACATTGACGCGCTGGCGCAGTCTTATATTGCAAACAACAACATAGGCACGCCGGCGGTAAATATCCGCGTAAGTTTCCAGCCGTTGTATCAAACAGAGGAATACGCCAACATTGCACCGCTGGAACGGGTAACATTGGGCGATACCGTACGGGTGAAATTTCCGAAACTTGGCGTTTCGGCAACGGCGCGGGTGGTGTCGTACAAATTCGATGTGAACCGCAACAAATATGTGAATGTACAGATCGGTGAAGTTAAAAGCGATTTGGCAAGCACCATCATTACCATGACCGACAACAGCGAAAAACAGCAAAACGCTACGGCGTTTTTGGAAGCGTATATTGCTTCATTCACCGCGCTGGTTGCCAATTCCATGGGGCTGTTCCGCACGGTTGAAACACAGCCGGACGGTAGCACAAAAGTATTTTTGCACAACCGCCCGAAACTTGCGGACAGCCAATACCAATGGACGATCAACAGCAACGGTTTTTTCCTGTCACAGGATTATGGCGCAACATGGAGCGCGGGCATTGATTCAGACGGCAACGCCGTGTTTAACTCATTAGCGGCAAACGAAATTCACGCCATGAACATAACGGGTTCGGTGGTGTCGGGTTCACAGGTTATATTTGACCCGACAGGTAACCCTGTAATTGCAAAAACCGGTCCATACGGAACAAACGGCGGTGTAATATTCCAAGGGCAAGGCGATTTCACCATAGACGCGGCAACAGTAGGTATTCACGCCAACGGTGAACAGGGAACAATAAACGCGTTTGAAGTTGATTGCACCGACAGCAACGGCGTATACAGAAATCATTTGTTTATGCGTGACACATATCTGTATATGCGTCACCATGACAGTGACGGCAATATATCGGGAAATTTTGAAATTCGTGATGACGGGTTCGCATTCGGCGTGGGCGGAAGCACATATGCAAGTTTATACCCCGCGTTGACGCCTGACGGCTTTATAGCGTTCAAGCAACAGCAATGATCAAAATTGAAATGATACCGCGCAAACGGGTGGTGAAGATATACGCCAGCCAATACGACACAGGGGCGCGAAAGTTTGAATTTGAATTGATACACAACGGGGAAGCATACCCGCTGACAACGGAAACGGTAACGTTTGTAATGCCTACAGGGGTTGAACACGATTGCACGATATCCAACGGGCGGGCAGTGTTGGATTGTTACGCCGACATGACAGCCGAAGCGGGCGTATACCGTTGTAAATTGAGAGTTACAGACACAAACGGCGGTGTGCTAAACACCGCCGTTGTATTTATGAAAGTAGAGGTTGCCGCATGATAACGCAAACATATCAGATTGACATGACGCCAAGCGGCGCACCGGTGATTGTGCACGTATCACAATATGACGTCGAAGCGCGCACGCTGGTTTTTGAATTGTTCAATGGCGGCATTGCTTACACCCCGTCGGGCGGTGCGGTTGTGGCGATCAGGGGAACAAAGCCGGATGAAACGGTGTTTATGTACAACATGACCGTATCGGGCGCTACAGCGTCAATTGACATTCAACAGCAAATGGCGTTGGTCGCGGGTGATGTTCCGTGCGAAATCAGAGTAACGGACACAGACGGAACGGTAAACAGCGCAAATTTCATTTTGCGGGTTGAAAAAGGGGCGGTGGACGAAAGCACCGCCATTTCCGACACAGATATACCGCTGTTCACACAGTTGGTGGATGAAGCCGAAGCGGCGGCGCATGACGCACAGGTAGCACAGGCGGCGGTTGAAGCGCTTATTCCGGCGGGGGGTACAGACGGGCAGTTTTTGCAGACGGAAAACGGCGGCACGCAATGGGCTGACGTTCACCAAATCCCACAGGGCGGCGCGGCTGGCGATGTTCTGACCAAACAGAGCGCTACAGACTATGATACCGATTGGGAAACACCCGCGTACGTACCGGCGGGCGGTTCGGTTGGCGACCTGTTGACCAAAACCAGCACCGGTTATACATGGGCAACAATCAGCGGTGGCGGCGGTGACGTCGCTGTAGAATTCACGTACGCAAACGGCACATGGTCGGCGGATAAAACCTTTTTACAGGTTGTTGCATGCATAAACAACGATGGCACGCCATACGGTGTGTATGGTAATGGCATATACAGAATGGCGGTTGCTGACACGTCGGCGTCAATCACATTCAGCCAAACACAGGGCGGCGGATTTATCCAAAACTTTGTTTTGCGCAGTGATGACACGGTGTCATATACAGTTAGCCAAGCATACAGCGAAAACACCGTAACGTTGCTGGCTTCTTTGTGGAGCGGCAACGTGTACACGCTGAACAGCATTGCCATTACGCAGTATTGCAAGATCACATTGACAATTCCCGACCAAACAACGCAAGCACAGATGGAAACCGCAATAGCGGAATACGAAGCGTACGACCTGTACGCATTCAACCAGCGAACCGGTGCAATTGATATTTACGCCCGCGGCACTGTTCCCACGTCAAATATTACATTGACCATGGTTGTAGAACGGCGGCAGTAATATGGCGATTATCAATATGTTGCCGCACCCGTCGGGCGGCGGTATCACATACCGGCGGGGCGAGAATCCGACAAACGACACAAACGCATACACCAAAACCACAACGGTGACGATCAACAAAAACACAACCATGGTGGTGTATGTCCAGCGTGGAACGCGTGATACATCCTACACCGTACGGGCAACGGTAAAGATCAATGGCACAACAACCGATACGATGGATTTGAGCGGCGGAAACGCGTATGCGGTCAAAACGTACGATTTAACGGCGGGCAACACATTCACGGTAGAAATGTACGCGCAACGCGGTTCCGCGGGCGCTTGGCATTTTCTTGCCGCGTATGGTGACAACGCATTTTCATGAGGTAGTGTATGGTAACAACATTTGATGTTTCCGCAATGGCGGAGTACCAAGCCGTTGCAATCGGCAGACAGGGCGAAAACAATTACAGGACATTCGTTTTTGATTGTTCCGGCTTTGGCGTAACTGTCGAATCTGTTACATTGGTGCATGCACGGCGGTGCGACCCCGCGGCTGTATTGGTCGGTACGCAACAGGGCGATACATTTACGTGGGTGATTACGGCGGATGATACACTGTACGACGGTTTCGGCAGTGCACAGTTATACATCACGTTTACCGACGGGCTTGTAAAATCGGTGATTTTCCGTACTTACACGGCGCGATCAATCACGGGTCAAATGGTTATGCCGTCCAATTTGCAGTCATGGTATGACGCAATGATAGACTACATTAACAGCGTTGTTTCGTACGATTCCATTGAACAGGCGGTACAGGACTATCTCGACCAGCACCCGATCACCGCACCGGTCACAAGCGTAAACAACAAAATCGGTGATGTTGTATTGACCGCGGCGGATGTCGGGGCGCTGGCAAGCAATACCGCGTTTGTAGCGTCATTTAACGGGCAAACAGGGGCGGTAACATATACCGCGCCTGTTTCATCGGTGAACGGGCAGACCGGCGCAGTAACGCTTTCTATACCGACAAAAACCAGCGATTTACAAAACGATAGCGGCTATATTACCAGCGCGCCGGTTGCAAGCGTAGACGGTAAAACGGGCACAGTATCGGTATTGCCGACAGGCGGCACAACAGGGCAAGTGCTGGCAAAGAAAACCGGCACAAACTATGATGTTGAATGGCAGACCGTAAGCGGCGGCGGCGCGGTTGATTCCGTCAACGGGCAAACGGGTACGGTAGTGCTGGGCGCGGCAGATGTGGGCGCGCTGGCAAGCAACACGCCGTATGTGTCTTCATTCAACGGCAACAGCGGCGCGGTTACATACGTTGCACCTGTTACAAGCGTTAACGCCAAAACCGGCGCAATCACGGTGAATGAAATATTTTGGTGTACATGGGGAACAACCACAAGCGCCGAAATTGAAAGCGCTATAGGCGCGGGCAAATTGCCGTGCGTGCAGTACAACAATTACACGTATACGTTGAGGAATAGGAACAGTGCAACCAACCACAGGTTTGTTTGCAACTACGGCGGCAAAGAATACACGGTAGTGTGCCAAAGCGGTACATGGATGGCAGACGGGACGCTTACATTCTTGACAACAAACTACACTGCACCCGTCACCAGCGTAAACGGCAACACGGGCGCAGTGACCACGCCGAATACAACGTACGCCATAAGCATTGCGAATAACGTCATCACGCTGACAGGTTCGGATTCGTCTACAAGCACCGTTACACTGCCTGTCTACAATGGGGGTGTGTCATGAGTACAACGGTAACGTACAAGGGCAATACCATTGCGACAGTAGACAACGACACCGTAACGCTGGACACTGCCGGAACGTGGGTCGAGGATGACTTCACGCTTGTGGATGTGTCGGGGGGCGGTCTTCCTGATGAAATTATAGAAACGGTTTCACTTCTTAACCCTAAATACGCATATGCATACATATCAACAGGTTCAGCACCGACATATTCACCAACATATACGGACGCAATATATATAAATCCGGGTTCAGCGCGTGTACAAGTTGGATATTTGCGGTTCGGTCCGATTGATTTAACGAATATCGACAGTATTCAAACGTTAGTCAGGATAAACTCAGCCGGAACACTTATTAACGCAATATTTGCCGATAAGGGATCAGACGCGCGATCATATGACGTTGAAGCAACAGACCCTTCAAGAGTTTCTATTGTTAATCCCAGTAATAATGCGATGGGAACCAATTCATTAGATGTGACGGCATTATCGGGTGAATACTATGTGTATGTTGGCACTGATTCAATGGGTAGTTCATGGTCAAATGCACGGCAGATTTGGTTCTATTCCGTAACTATGACAAAGGCGTCATGAGGTAATTATGTTTGGAAAATTCAGCACAAAAGACGGGGCGTTTATAGTCGCGCCTGACAGGGTAATAATTGACGGACAGACATATATACAGCCGACGAATGATATGTACATCAGTGCTGGTTATTATCCTGTTGAGATTACGGAGAAACCAAGCGAGATGGTAGACGGTTACGAATATGTGTCGCATTTTGACATACAAGATAACAGAATCGTGCTGGTATGGGATTTGGTACAAATATCAGATGACCTGACCGCAGAAGAAATTCTGAACATACTGTTGGGCGGTGATAGTGAATGATAACAAGAGAACACGCAAGGCAGTTGCGGGCGATGATTGAAAAAGCGGCACAGAATACGCTGACTGACGCGGAAGCGTTGACGGCGGCGGAATTATTCCCGCAATGGAAACCACAGCATTATGAAGCCGGAGCGCGGGCGCGAGATGGTGCATTGTACAAGTGTTTGCTGACGCATGACGCAAATGAAACGTGGCGTCCATCCGTCAGCCCGTCGCTATGGGCGCGCGTGGATGACCCGCAAGAAGAATTCCCGCTATGGGTGCAACCGACGGGAAGCACAGACGCGGACATGCTGGGCGATAAAGTGACATACGAAAACGAGCACTATGTT
>JAZRET010000208.1:0-1620 GCA_045660945.1 Congzhengia sp. | reverse complement strand
AATCACTCCTTAAAAACTTTTTTGAAATTTTGTTTTCACTTCGTTATATGCACAAGCAAAAATTTTATGACAAATTTTTTTTGGAAATTGCGCCGAGTTACTTCAAAAATATTTTTCAATAACTTTAACAACTCCGTCGTGGTCGTTGTCGGCTGTCACAAAGTCGGCAATTTTTTTTATTTCGGCGGAAGCGTTGCCCATAACCGCCGCAACTCCCGCCGTCTGCAAAATTTCCAAGTCGTTCGGCGCGTCGCCAACCGCAACCGTCTCGCTCACGTCAATTTTCAAAAATTTGCAGAGTTCGATAAGTCCAGACGCTTTTGTAATATTTTTCGGACAAGCCTCAAGAGAAGTTTCTTCGGCGTAAGAAAAAGTTATATCGGAATTTTTAAAACGCTCGAAAGTTTTTTGGCGCGATTCGATTGAGCGGTGATACAAATTTATTTTGATGACTTCGCCGGGATTTTCGCGAATAAATTTTTTAAAATCTTTGCAATCGGTCATAATTTTTCGATACATCGGCTCATAAACTTCCATGTGAAAATTTTTTATTTCGTCGAGGTAATCACGATTGGTGATTGAATCGTAAGCCGTTATGATATGAATCATCGCTTTTTCTTCAAGACCTTGCTCAATCAGTTCAAGCAACAAATTTTCTTGCACGGGATGAATTGAAATCGGCTTAGCCTTTTTGAAATCGTAGACGAAACCGCCGCTGATTAAAATTCCGTAACTCATCAGCTTGAGTTCTTCCGCGTAATCGACAAGCTCGGCAAGACCGCGACCCGTTGATAAAACAACTTGAACGCCGCTTTTTATCAGTTCGGAAATTGAATTGAAAGTATTCGCGCTGATTTTTTTTTCGGAATTTAAAGTCGTGCCGTCCATATCGAGAGCCAAAAGTTTGTATTTCATAAAAAACCTCCGTAAAAATTTTTTTATGTTTTACCGATTATATCATTTTTTTGCAGGAAAATTTTGTCAGGCGGTGAAAAAGTTTTCAAAAAAAATTTTGGAGTTTATAATATGTCTGTTACAGAAAAAATTTTTGAGCTTGCCGACGGCAAAAAAAAGTTGAGATTTATGGAAGTTTGCGGAACTCATACGGTTTCGATTTTTCGCGCCGGTATTCGTCAAATTTTGCCGAAAAATATTGAACTTGTTTCGGGGCCGGGCTGTCCAGTCTGTGTAACCGATGACGAATACATTGACAAAGCGATTTCTTATGCGAAAAAATCTGACGTGATAATCGCGACTTTCGGCGACATGTTAAAAGTTCCCGGCAGTCGCGAAAATTTGGCGGAAGCGAAGGCGACGGGCGCAGATGTTCGCGTAATTTATTCGCCACTTGACTGTTTAAAAATCGCGACGGAAAATCCCGACAAGAAAATAATTTTTTTGGCAGTTGGATTTGAAACGACTGCACCGACTGCGGCGGCGACCATCTTGGCGGCGAAAAATTCAGGCGTAAAAAATTTATTATTCCTGTCTGCACAAAAATTAGTTCCGCCCGCTCTGAAAATGCTTTTGAATGATTCGGCGGTAAAAGTTGACGGATTTTTATTGCCCGGGCATGTTGCGGTTGTGACGGGCACGAAAATTTTTGAGTTTTTGGCGACC
>JAZRET010000207.1:0-12135 GCA_045660945.1 Congzhengia sp. | reverse complement strand
GTTGTAGACGCCCTCACGACGACTCGCTGTCGCTACCAACTTTTTGTGAGTTTATTTATGACACGTTATGAACGCGCGCACCATATCGAGCGATACTGTTAGGTATCGCTCGATTTTTATTTGTTTAGAAAGAAATTGTATTATCTAAAACTTTACACCTGACTTGACAGATGTAAAGTCAGGTGCTATAATGAAAGAAAAAATTTAGCGAAAAGCAGAGATTAAACTTATGACACAAGAATTAAAAGACAAGATTTTAAACTTAAAAAAAGAAAAAAATGCGATAATTTTAGCGCACTTTTATGCACCGGATGAAGCGCAGGAACTTGCTGACTACGTCGGCGATTCCTTTTATCTCGCAAAGGTTGCAAAAGAGACCAATGCAGATGTTTTGGTCTTTTGCGGCGTATCTTTTATGGGCGAAAGTGCAAAAATTTTAAATCCCGAAAAAACCGTCTTAATGCCGGATATTACTTCTGACTGCCCGATGGCACATATGGTAAAGGAAGGAAAAATAGAAGAAATGCGCAATACATACGATGACCTCGCCATTGTTTGCTACATCAATTCCACGGCAGAATTAAAATGCAAAAGCGATGTTTGCGTGACCTCTTCAAACGCTGTAAAAATCGTTCGCGCGCTAAAAAACAAAAATATTTTCTTTATTCCTGATGAGAATTTAGGGCGTTTTGTAAAAGAACAAGTTCCTGAAAAGAACGTCATTTTAAATGACGGTTTTTGCCCTATTCACGTGGCAATTGACCCCGAAATCATTCAGGAAGAAAAGTGCGCGCATCCGGACGCTGAAATTTTGGCACACCCCGAATGCAAAAAAGACCTTTTACAAATGGCAGATTTTATTGGAAGCACCGCTGAAATTATTTCCTACGTTTCAAAAAGCAACGCGAAAGAATTTATTATTTGCACAGAACACGGTGTCGAATATGAATTGAAAACCGCGCACCCCGAAAAGTGTTTTTATTTTGGAAAGACTTTGCCGTGTTGTGCCGATATGAAATTAAACACCGCAGAAAATATTTTGCACGTTTTAGAAACAGGCGGAAATGAAGTGATTGTGGCGGAATCTGTGCAAGAAAAAGCACTTCTACCGTTAAAAAGAATGCTTGAATTTGGAGCGCAAAAATAAACTATGATGAACATACAAAAAACAGATATTTTAATTGTCGGTGCAGGCGTGAGTGGTCTTTACTGTGCTTTAAGCCTGCCAAAAGAAAAGCGTATAACCGTCATTTCAAAAAATGCCTTTTCAAAAAGTGATTCTTACTTGGCGCAGGGCGGAATTTGCGTTTTGCGCGACGAAAGTGATTATGATGCTTTTTTTGAAGACACACTTCGTGCCGGACGTTTTGAAAATGACAAACATTCCGTAGACATTATGATCAGGTCTTCAAAAGATGTGATTTCAGATCTCATCTCCTTTGGTGTGGAATTTGAAAAAAACGGTGAGGAATTCGCTTATACCAAAGAAGGCGCACACTCTAGTGCACGCATTCTTTTTCATCAGGATGTAACAGGGAAAGAAATTACTTCGCGACTGCTTTCAGAAGCGCAAAAAAGAGAAAACATTACCTTAAGAGAATACTGCACAATGGTAGACCTCATCACAACGGAAAACAGTTGCCACGGCATTGTTTTAAAGGACGAAACCGAAATGTTGTCTTTTGTTTTGGCGGACTATACCATTTTAGCAACGGGCGGTATTGGTGGGTTGTTTCCGCACTCTACCAACTACAGGCATTTAACCGGAGACGGTCTCGCTGTAGCGCTAAAACACGGCGTCGCCTTAAAGGACGAAAGTTATGTTCAGATTCATCCCACCACGTTATATACTGAAAGAAAGGAACGGAGCTTTTTAATTTCCGAATCGGTTCGTGGCGAGGGTGCAATCCTTTTAAATAAGGACGGCGAACGTTTTACCGACGAATTACAGCCTCGGGATGTTGTAACAAATGCCATTTTAAAAGAAATGAAGAAAACAAATGCAAAACATGTGTATTTGTCCCTTGAAAACATTCCAGAGATGCACATTAAAGAGCATTTTCCAAACATCTATGCGCGTTGCCTGAAAGAAGGGTTTGATATTACAAAAGAGCCGATTCCCGTCGTGCCCGCACAACACTATTATATGGGCGGAATTGCTGTAAATTACGAAAGCAAAACCTCAATGGACCGTCTTTATGCGGTAGGCGAAACCGCCTGCAACGGTGTGCACGGGAAAAACCGTTTGGCAAGCAACTCACTTTTGGAAAGTCTGGTATTTTCTAAACGGGCAGCAAAAGACATCTCGGAAAATTACGAAAAAGCAGATAATCTGAATTTGCCGAAAATAGATATATCGCAATATGAAAACTTTGAAGAAAACTACAAAAATGCCGTGCTTGCGGCAATTAAAAAGGAGAAAAACGATGAATGAAATTACAATGAAACTTGTTGCAGATAAACTCATTTTAAGCGCACTGGAAGAAGATATTACGAGCGAAGATATTACTACAAATTCCGTGATGCCGGGGGTAAAACCCGGCGAAGTGGAACTCATTTGTAAAGAAGACGGGATTTTAGCAGGTCTTGACGTGTTCAAACGTGTGTTTACACTTCTTGACAACAGCACCACCTTTGAATTTTCGAAAAAAGATGGTGATGAAATAAAAAATGGCGAAAAACTTGGCGTAATCCGTGGCGATATCCGCGTGCTTTTATCGGGAGAGCGTACTGCTTTAAACTTCCTTCAGCGTATGAGCGGTATCGCAACCTACACCGCTTCTGTTGCCGCACTCCTTAAGGGTACAAACACCAAACTGTTAGACACCAGAAAAACCACGCCGAATATGCGTATTTTTGAAAAATATGCAGTAAAAGTGGGTGGTGGCTATAACCACAGATATAATTTAAGCGACGGTGTTTTATTAAAAGACAACCACATTGGTGCCGCAGGCAGCGTAAAGAACGCTGTAAAAATGGCAAAAGAATATGCGCCGTTCGTTCGTAAAATTGAGATTGAAGTAGAAACCCTTGAGATGCTGAAAGAAGCCTTAGATGCCGGTGCGGATATCATTATGCTCGACAACATGTCTGTGGAAGATATGAAAGAAGCCGTACGCCTCGCAAAAGGCAAAGCAGAAACGGAAGCAAGCGGAAACGTAACAAAAGAAAATATCAAACGTCTTACTGACATTGGCGTTGACTATATTTCAAGTGGTGCTCTCACGCATTCTGCCCCGATTTTAGACCTTTCCTTAAAGAATCTCCACGCAATTTAGGAGGATGTTATGAAAGCAGAAGAAAGAAGAAAACAGTTAATTGCGCTCCTTTCGGACCGCACACCGCTCCCCGGTGGTGCGCTCTCCGAAAAACTCTCTGTATCCCGTCAGATTATTGTGCAGGATATTGCAATTTTAAAAGCATCGGGACATAAAATTATATCCACCCACCGGGGGTATCTTTTAGAAGAACTCCCCGCTGCGGAGCGTGTATTTAAGGTACGCCATACAAGTGATGAAACAAAAGACGAACTTTCCCTGATTGTTTCTTTGGGTGGTACGGTTTTAGATGTTTTTGTTTGGCACAAGGTATACGGAAAAATTGAAGCAACACTCAACATTTTCTCAGAGCGCGGTATTGAGCAATTTTTAAATGGCATTAAGAGTGGAAAATCCTCAGAACTGATGCACATTACAGACGGTTACCACTACCACACCGTACGTGCTGATTCCAGAGAAACATTAGATGCAATCGAAAAGAGTCTTTTAGAAAAAAACTATATTGTTCCCGAAATTTAAAAGGTGTGGTTTTCCACGCCTTTTTCTTTACTTTTTTATAAAAATATGATATAATTTTCTTAATTTTGAAAGAAAGCTGGTATTCATATGCGAAAAAGATTTTTTTCCGTTTTGATAAGTACATTATTGCTATTGACTGCGACCGCAACTTCCGCGGCCGTTCCGACGCTTGAGCCTGCTTTTCAAGAGAAAAGTGAGCCTGTCACACTCATTGTCGAAGTAGCGGGTGAAACTTTATTCGACAACGACCGCACCTTTGAAAACTACCTCGGCACAAAGAACGCCGTATCTACAGAGAAGAAAATCCGCTCGATGCAATTAGATGTTTTAGACGAAATAAACGAAAGTGTTTCGGCTTCTTCTGATATTGGCTATGTTTATACTGCTGTCTTTAACGGATTTTCCATCGAAGCACCCGAAAATAGCATAGATGAAATCAAAGCACTTCCAGGTGTTAAAAATGTTTATATTGCAAAAACAAGACAAATCCCCGAATTTTCCGCCTCTTCTGCAGAAGAACTCACATCTGCAACCACCTTTTACGAATCGGAATACAAAGGCCAAGGTCAGGCAATCGCGATTTTAGATGCAGGATGCGATACAAGCCACGAGTACTTTAGCCTCGCGCCCGAAAGTCCGAAATATACGATGGATGACATCGACACGATTCTAAAAACGCATACAACAAACGCAAATGTTACCAGTGCAAATCAAGTATATAAAAGTGCAAAAATTCCCTATGCATTTAACTATAGCAATCATTCTTCGGATACATATTACGAAAATCAATCGCACGGCACACATGTTGCCGGAATCGCAGCCGGAAACGGCGGACATTATCCAAATGGCGATGACCTGCACGGCGTAGCGCCTGAAGCACAACTACTCATTCTCTCTATCACGGACGAGAACGGAAGTTTTACTGATGACGCGCTTCTCGCCGCTATCAATGATGCGGTCATTTTAGGGGCGGATACAATGAACATGAGTTTTTCAACACCCTATCAGGACCCCGCTGCGGATAACCTTCTTTACACCGTTTTAGAAAACGCACAAAATGCCGGTGTTGCGCTTTTTGCATCTGCCGGAAATAGTGGCGTTGGATACGAAGGAAAAGCGCCTTTCACCACAAATCCCGATTATTCTACCGCCGGAACGCCGCAAGGATATTCTTTTATCACTTCAGTTGCCTCTTCCGATAACAAAGGCCTTACCACCGCCGGAACCCCCTCTTATTATACTTCCTGGGGCGTTTCTGCGTCCTTAGAATTAAAACCTGAAATCATGGCGCCGGGCGGCTCTATTTATTCATCACTTCCGGATAATAAGTACGGCTACAAAAGCGGGACTTCTATGGCGACGCCCTTTATGTCAGGCGTAGGCGCTCTCACAAATCAGTATTATAAAACCAATCCCTTTAAAGATACATTTAACGGTTTTACCGGAAAAGAAAAAGTTGCATTTTTAGAAAAACTGATGATGACTTCGGCAAAACCGGCATATCAGGCAAACGGCGTGACCTTTTCTCCCCGTCAGCAAGGCGCAGGACAGATTGACATGAAAAACCTCCTCGCATGTCCCGTTGTTTTTACCGGTAACACCGGAAAAGCAAATCTGAGTCTTGGCGAAATCGAAAACACTTTCACCCTTGAATTTGACATTACAAACATTTCAGACCGCACCGTTACTTTTGATGATATTACGCTTTCTGTAACAACGGATGGATATAAAACGGTAAACGGTAAAAACGTTGTAAACGGCACAGTAACGTTCCCGGTTTCGGCCGTGCTTCCTGAAACGATAACAGTTGAAAGCGGTGAAACTTACACGTTTTCTGAAGAAGTTACATTAGATGCATCTGCTATTTCGGAAAACTTAAAAATCTTTGAAAACGGATTCTTCATTGACGGCTACGTAGTTTTAAACGAAGAAAATGATGCATCTTCTTTGAGTCTCCCGTTTACTTCCTTTTATGGCGACTGGGACAACTTAAAGATTTTTGATACAACGATTTATGAAAACGGCGGAAGCACGCTGATAGATGAAGAAATTCCGTTTACCTCCGGCACCTTTATCGCCGCAACAGACGGAACGTATCTCTTCCCTGCCGGCAGAAACTACATAGACCCTACCTATGTAAGTGAAGATTTAATTGCTTACTCTCATAAAGAACCGTATGTGTTTGGTATCTTTTTAAAAACGCTTCGTGCCATCAATAAAGGTGCACGCATCACAATTGAAAATAAAAACGGCGAAACAGTATTTGCGGACGCAACGGAATCTGCGACCAGCAAATTCACACAAATCGCCTACTTCTTTGATAAAGAAACATTTCCCGACCTTCCGGAAGACACATATACATTTAAAATGGCGGCTTCTTCTATTGGAAGCGAGGATACAAACGACACCTTATCCATTCCGTTTGTGGTGGATAACACAGACCCTGAAATTCTTTCGGCATCACTCGATGAACAAAACAAAACCGTCACAATGACTGTTTTTGATAACCATGCGGCAGATTCTGTTTATGTTTTTTACGATGCGAAAGACGGCACGCGTGCACTTTCTTATGAACCGATTTATAAAGAAGACGCAAATGTCAACGGAACCACAACTAAAACGCTTTCCATTCCGGATTGCGCGGACTTTTCCACAATCGAAATCAGTTGTATGGACTATGCAAAAAACGACTGTTTGTATCCTTTAAGCAACTACACATCTGATATGTCCGTTATTTCAGAATCGTGTACATGGCTCGACGGTGTGGTTTCTGCAAATTATACCGTGAAAAACAACTTGGAACAATCTGTTACGGCAAATGTATTTTTAGTGTTTTATTCCGGTGACGAATTTGCCGGAATTGCAACTGACACCGTAACATTAGCTTCTACAGAAGAGGGAAATGTAAGCTTTACAGCGCTTTTTGATAAAAAAACCGTGACAAAAGCAAAAGTGTTCTTCTGGGAAAATAATACCTTTGCACCGCTAAACGAGTGTCACATTTATCCCCGAACAAACGCAAAATAAACCTTTGATTGTAACATCCGAAAGGAGCGAAGATATCAAGCATACAAAAAAATATCAGTGCCAATTCTTTCCTATCCCGAATGCAGAAATGAAATGGGCGAAAAAAACGCATATTGAAAAAGCGCCGATTTGGTGCTCTGTTGACTTAAGAGATGGAAACCAGGCTCTCATCATCCCAATGAGTTTAGAAGAAAAGTTAGACTTTTTCAAACTTTTAGTTTCCATCGGTTTTAAGGAAATCGAAGTGGGTTTCCCAGCCGCATCCGAAACAGAGTATGAATTTTTACGCACACTCATTGATCAAAACTTAATTCCCGATGATGTGACCATTCAGGTGCTCACCCAGAGCCGCGAACACATTATAAGAAAAACGTTTGAATCGCTCAAAGGCTGCAAAAACGCCATTGTACATCTTTATAACTCTACTTCACTTGCACAACGCGAGCAGGTGTTTAAAAAGTCAAAAGAAGAAATTTTGAAAATCGCGACAGACGGCGCACGCCTTTTCCATGAAATCGCGCAGGAAATGGGTGTAGATTACCGCTATGAATATTCTCCCGAATCTTTTACGGGAACAGAGCCTGAATTTGCTTTAGAAGTGTGTAATGCTGTTTTAGATATTTGGAAACCCTCTCCGGATAAGAAAGCGATTATTAACCTACCCGTAACAGTAGAACTTTCTTCTCCGCACGTTTATGCAAATCAGGTTGAATTTATGTGCGACAATTTAAAATACAGAGATTCCGTTTTGGTGTCACTCCATCCGCACAACGACAGAGGTTGCGCCGTGGCAGACGCAGAACTGGGCCTTTTAGCCGGTGCTGACCGTATTGAAGGAACACTTTTTGGAAATGGCGAGCGCACCGGAAACGTTGACATTGTAACCTTAGCTCTTAATATGTACGCACAAGGTATTGAACCCGGGCTCGACTTTTCCGATATGCCGAAAGTGACAGAACTTTTTGAGCGTACCACACGAATGCATATTTACGACCGCCAGCCTTACGCCGGAAATTTAGTCTTCGCCGCTTTTTCAGGTTCTCATCAGGATGCAATTGCAAAAGGAATGGCTTGGCGCGACGAAACCGATTCCGACACCTGGTCTGTTCCATATCTTCCCATTGATCCTGCCGATGTTGGCCGCGAATATGAAACGGATGTTATCCGCATCAATTCGCAGTCCGGAAAAGGCGGAATCGGCTACCTTTTGGAAAACAACTTCGGTCTTGTGCTTCCTGCTAAAATGCGCGAGGAAGTTGGCTATACCGTAAAAGGTGTTTCTGACCACGATCACGCAGAACTCTCTCCGCAGGAAGTGTTTGAAATCTTCACGGCAAGTTACGTAAATATCAATGACCATATAAAACTCATTGATTACCACTTCGTTCGTACACCCGAAATGAACGTTACGCTTTCTGTTGAAGTAAATGGCGAAGAAAAAGAACTTTCTGCAACCGGTAACGGTCGTTTGGACGCCGTTAGTAACGCGATAAAAAATCATCTTGGTCTTTCATTTTCAGACCTCACCTACGAAGAGCACGCGCTCACCGCAGGTTCTTCAGCGCAGGCTGTTACCTACGTAAGTATTCAGTTGGATGACGGAAGAAAAGTTTGGGGAGTAGGGATTGACGACGATATTATCGCCTCTTCCGTAAACGCACTCTTTTCTGCCATCAACCGCAGTTTTAAGTAAAAGGGGGGGTTGTTATGGCTATGACAATGACGCAAAAAATCCTTGCCGCTGCGGCAGGGCTTGACACAGTCGTTCCCGGTCAGTTGATTCGTGCAAAACTCGATATGGTGCTCGGAAATGACATCACCGCCCCCGTTGCAATCAACGAATTTGAAAAAAACGGATTTAAAAATGTTTTTGATAAATCAAAAATCTCACTTGTAATGGACCACTTTGTGCCGAATAAAGATATTAAGGCGGCAGAACTTACAAAGCAGTGTCGCTGTTTTGCCTGTGCCCACGACATTGAAAACTACTACGATGTCGGCGACATGGGGATTGAACACGCGCTTCTCCCCGAAAAAGGTCTCGTTGGCCCGGGCGATGTTGTGATCGGTGCAGACTCCCACACCTGCACATACGGTGCTTTGGGAGCTTTTTCTACCGGTGTTGGCTCAACTGACATGGCAGCCGCAATGGCGACGGGTGAGGCCTGGTTTAAAGTTCCGTCCGCTATGAAATTTCACTTAACCGGAAAACTCCCTGAAAATGTTTCAGGAAAAGACGTGATTTTAACCATCATCGGTAAAATCGGCGTTGACGGTGCTTTATATAAATCCATGGAATTTTCAGGCGAAGGACTTTCTTCCCTTTCAATGGATGACCGTCTTTGTATGGCAAATATGGCCATTGAAGCGGGCGCAAAAAACGGCATTTTTGAAGTAGACGATATTACACTTTCCTACTACAAAGAACGCATGACGCACCCATATACGGTTTATAAAGCAGACGAAGATGCAAAATACGATGCAGTAATCGATATCAATCTTTCAGAAATCGTTCCGACAGTTGCGTGTCCCCATCTTCCCGAAAATACAAAACCGGCAAAGGACCTTTTCGATGTAAAAATTGACCAGTGCGTAATTGGTTCCTGCACGAACGGAAGACTTTCCGATATGGAAATCGCGGCAAAAATTTTAAAAGGAAAACACGTTGCAAAAGGTGTACGCTGCATCGTCATCCCTGCAACGCAAAATATTTATTTAGAATGTATCAAGCGTGGATACACCGAAATTTTCATTCACGCAGGATGCGTTGTTTCAACACCAACCTGCGGTCCGTGTCTTGGCGGATATATGGGAATTTTGGCAGAAGATGAAGTCGCAATTGCCACCACAAACCGAAACTTTGTCGGCAGAATGGGGCATCCCACTTCAAAAGTTTACCTTGCAAGCCCTGCCACGGCGGCGGCCTCCGCGATAGCGGGCAAAATCGTGAATCCCTGACCGAAAGGAGTATTTTTATGATTGCACACGGAATTTCTCATAAATATGGCGATAACGTCGATACTGACGTTATTATCCCTGCAAGATATTTAAATACGGCGGACCGTAAAGAACTTGCTAACCACTGCATGGAAGATTTAGATGCTTCATTTAAAACGCGCGTAAAGCCGGGGGACATCTTGGTCGGCGGCGCGAACTTTGGTTGCGGTTCATCCCGTGAGCACGCACCGATTGCAATTAAAGAATCGGGCATTTCCGTTGTGATTGCAAAAACCTTTGCGCGTATCTTTTATCGGAACGCTATCAACATTGGACTTGCAATCTTAGAATGCGAGGAAGCAAGTGAAAAGATTTCTGCAGGGGACGATGTTTCAGTAGATTTTGACACCGGCATCATCACAAATCATACAAAAAATGAAACCTATGAGGCGCAACCCTTTCCGCCATTCATTCAGGATATCATCAAAAAGGGCGGTCTTTTGCGCTCCATCTCTTAATTTTTAAGGAGTGGATGGTTATGAATAAAACCATTGCAGTGCTTCCGGGCGACGGAATTGGCCCGGAAATTATAAACGAAGCATTAAAAGTACTTGATAAAATTTCTTTAAAATACGGACACACATTTTCGCTAAAATTTGTAGACATCGGCGGATGCTCTATCGATAAATACGGAGTGCCGATTACAAAAGAAGGTATGGAAATCACAAAAACTGCAGATAGCGTTCTTTTAGGTGCAGTCGGCGGCCCGAAATGGGACGACTGTCCTCCTGAAATCCGACCGGAAAAGGCGCTTCTTTCTGTCAGAAAGGAACTCGGACTTTTTGCAAATCTTCGCCCTACGAAACTCTTTCCTCAGCTTGCAGACGCCTCTCCTTTAAAGCAAGAGACACTTGGAGATGGCATCGATTTATTAATCGTCCGAGAACTGACGGGTGGCATTTATTTCGGAAAACATACAACAGAAGAAGTAAACGGCGCACTTTCTGCAACCGATATTTTAACATACTCCGAACCAGAAATTGAGCGAATCGGCCGCGTGGCCTTTGAAACGGCACGAAAAAGAAATAAAAAACTTACCTCGGTAGATAAAGCAAACGTGTTAGATTCTTCCTGCCTTTGGAGATGCGTAATGCACCGCTTAAAAGAAGAATATCCCGATGTTACATATTCTGATATTTTAGTAGATAACTGCGCGATGCAACTCATTCACAATCCCACACAGTTTGACGTTTTAGTTACGGAAAATATGTTTGGCGATATTTTGTCAGACGAAGCATCGATGCTGACCGGCTCTATCGGTATGATGCCATCGGCATCCCTTTCCTCCGGCACATGCGGTATGTATGAACCAATTCACGGCTCGGCTCCTGATATTGCGGGGGAAAATTTAGCCAATCCTTTAGGTACGATTCTTTCTCTTTCCATGATGCTCCGATATTCTTTTGATATGATAAAAGAAGCAGATGACATCGAGCGCGCTGTCCATTCTGTTTTAGAGGACGGCTATCGCACAAAAGACATTATGCAGGAAGGAAAAATTAAAGTTTCCTGCTCCGATATGGGCGATTTGGTCGCAAACAAAATTAAATAACAAAAACCCTGTAGTAAAAACTACAGGGTTTTATTTTTACATTTACTTTTTGTGGCACGTGTCTTTCAACGCACAGCCACTGCATCCGCATCCGCAACCATTTTTTCTTTTTTTGATTTCACTTACAACAATCAAAATCGTAACGACTGCAATGATAAATGCAACAAAAAATGTCGCGAGATGATTCATAAAAATCACTCCTTATTTTGAAATGACGCCACCGGTATATCTTGCTTTTTCTTTCGCGGAAACCTTTCTTTTGTTCGGGTTTTTGCAAAATAAGAAGTACAAAAGAACTGCAAAAACGACAATCGCCAGCGCCGTCCAAACATGAAAGATTCCTTGTGTGAAGAGCATGCCGAATTGGTATACCATCAGCGATACAGAATACGCAAATACGCACATATAAGAAATTGCAAAAAATGTCCATTTTCCGCTATTCATTTCGCGCTTAATTGCGCCCATCGCCGCAAAACACGGTGCACAAAGAAGATTAAACAGCATAAAGGAATATGCAGCGAGTTTGCTGCCTCCAAAGAATTCTGCGCCAATGAGTTCCATTCCTCGTCCACCTGTTTCTACCAGTTCAAACGCCAAATCTGCATCTGCCATGGAAGAAAGCGAACCAAATACACCAACCACTTCTTCTTTTGCAACGAGTCCTAAAACCGTTGCAACCGCAGACTGCCAGTTACCAAATCCTAATGGAACAAAAAGGTAAGCAATCCCCTGACCGAGCACTTCTAAAATAGAAGTGCCACC
>JAZRET010000206.1:0-16481 GCA_045660945.1 Congzhengia sp. | reverse complement strand
AATCCTGACACCAATATTATGTTCGCACTTTCAGAACTTTGCGAACTCTTTTACCAAGAGGTGGAACATGCAGGTGTTTCTTCGGAGTCAAGTGATGGATATAGTGTCCATTACAAATGGACAAACCTTGAGAAAAGTGCGTGGGAAATTGTGAAAATTTATTTAGAGCCAACAGGGCTTCTATATGGAGGGCACTATGAGAACAATGCATAAAGCGTATGTATTTTCCTATAACAAGTGGGAAAATGCGTGGGAAAAAACGGTTTATGATCGCGTGCTGGTGGTAGGAAGTCTAGAGGATTTCCGCCTATATCGCGGTCAGGAGAAAACCGGCACATTGACGCTTCGCATCCTGACAGATGAAGATGTCTTAATTCATCCTGAAGATGTTTTGGTGCTTGACGTTGATCCCGGTCATACCCCTCCTGATAATGCTGCAGTGGTGGTGTCCGTGAAAGACAACCGAGTCGGAAGCATTCGCGTGCGCCATTTTAAGATCCAAGCAAGGTAAGGAGGCGAGAAGATGACAGAAAAAATACTTTCTTACCTTGGGGAATGTCCGGCGCTCGATAGCATTTATTTAAGCGTGGACTACCTTGGACGAGAAATCTACAGCGGCTCTTTAAACGGAGTCGGAAAGAAACAAACTGTAAGAACCTACACAGACGGAGACAGCTTAAAAATGAACACTTATACGCTTTCTTTGCGTCTGCCGTATGGCATTGATAAACTGCAGAATTTAGAAAATATCAGACGCTTAGAGGAGCTCACATTGTGGTTGTCTGAAAACAGTAAAGCAGGCATTCTTCCGGAACTTGCGGGGGAGTATATCCCGATTTCTGTTCGCGGAAAGGCGAAAAGTGAACCTGAGCGAATGGCTGCAGGAAGTGCGGTTTTTCTTGTCGAAATTTCGGTTTTATATTACAGTACAAAAAAAGAATGAAAGGATGTAACAAATGTTAGGAAAACTGGTTAACAGATATGAAAAAGTTGCCTTTTACGGCGTAAAAGACGAAGATGGTAATGTCGTTTTTCACAGAATGAGCGGGTTTACCAAAATGGATATCGCCAAAAATCCCGTGGAATATTCGCGTCGCTATATTGATGAAAGCTTTGAGCAGACGGATGTTGTGGCATTTAGCCCCTCCATTTCGTTTACGTTTGACCGTTACAACGGAAATCCCGTACACGATGATATCGTGGCGATTTCAGACACAGAGGCGCTTGGGACAGATGCCGTGCGTTCGATCGTTGTAGCAGATCTTTCCAAGATGGAAGGAAAAGTTTGTCCTGCGGTAAAACGTGATTTTTCCGTGATTACAGATACTGAGGGTAATACCGTTGATGCTTACACATTAAGCGGTAAATTTAACACAAAGGGCGAAAAGATTTTCGGAACGGCAACACTTTCCGAAGACGGACAGACCTTAACTTTTACAGAAAATGAAGAAATTTAATATTTTAACAGATGCTTTGCCCGAGCATATTGTTTTGTACGAAACTCCATATCCCGTGCACACATCTTTTAAAAACTGGCTGAAAATCTCAGAACTTTTGAAGGAACAGACAGGGAAAAATATCGGGAAAGCGCTTTCTTTGTGCTATAAAGAAACGCTTCCACCGAATCTTCCGTCTGCAATTCTCGGGATGATGGAATTTTACAACCGGGGCGCGTTTGATTACGCGCCCCAAGAGGAAAGAAAAGAGCCAATTATGTCATTTTCGCAGGATGCAGATGTCATTTTTGCAACCTTCCGACAGGTGTATGGGATTGACCTTACAAAAGAAGATTTACACTGGCATGTGTTTTGTGCATTGCTTTCCGGACTTTTTGAAGAACATGCATTTTTAAATCTTATTCGTTTGCGCACGATGGATGAATCAACCATAAAAAGTCCTGCACGGCGCAAAAAGATACAAAAACTCAAAGAAAAGGTGCGCTTAAAATCGGAAAACAAACGCGAAATTGATGTGGCTCAAAATCTCTCCGGACTATTTTAAAACGGAAAGGAGCAAAAAACATGAATACAGATTTTCCAAAGTTTCCGGAAGGACTTGATCCGGAAACTTACCGTCGGGACGTGGAACTGTTTGGAGAGCAAGTTCAGGAACTTGCAGGAAGTATCACGCAGTTATCAAAGAGCAGTACCGGTGTTGTAAGAGCATTTCAGACGATGTATTCGGCATTAAAATACAAAAAGGAGTTTGGTGTCATTTCAGATGGCGAATATTTTGATGAGCTTGCCAAATTGCGAGACCGCTATTTTAGTCGCGGTTCGCAGGAGTGGTACAAATATACGCAAGAAATCTATAACGGAAAAGTAGAAATGCTTTATAAGTACAAAGAGTCCGTTTTGGATCATTTGGAAGACATGTCAAAAATCTTTTCAGAAGAGCTTTCTGAGATTGCAGAGGCAAGAGAACAGTTTGCAGAAAAACTGGATCATGAATTTGGAACCGGTACGGGCTACAGGACAGTAAAAACAACCATCCATGGATATTTTGATAATGATGAACCATGGGTTTTTTATGACTATTTTCTGGAAGATTTCGACAAAGAAATTTTAGAACTCCAAGATTTTGATGCCACACTGAAAGCCTTAATGGAGCGTGGCAAGACATTGTCTCCCGACACCTTCCGTGCCTTTTTTGAAGAACTGCGGACGCTTCCGATAGAGGACGCCGGTATTTTGGCAAAGCTTCTTTTAGAAAGTGATGACAAGGAATTTTTACACTATCTGGAAGGTTTTCATAAGAAAAAAGAACTGACAAAATCGATTTCGGTCAGTCTTTATTCCGATGATTTTGAAAACCTTATGAGTGAAATTGAAACCGGATTAACAGATGTATTTTCTCAGATTCCGCCGGAGTTTTCCACCTTTGGTGAAATGACGGCGGAAAATTTTAAAGAAGGCTTTTTAGGAGAAATAGAAACAATTTTCGGGGATATTGAGGCGCTGTTTGAAGAAAACTCATTCGATTTCGAACCGTCATTTTGGTCGAAAGAAAATGCGAGTGTCTTTTCTCCGATTTATAACTTCTACGGTGGAGAAGAAAGTGTTTTAGAACAACTCTTAACGGCAAAAAGTCAGTCGATATTAGACAAATTAAGACTTCAGTCAGAAGAATAGAAAGGAGAAAAGATGAAACTTATTTATGAAAATTCGATCGGAAGACTCAAACTCTGCGGCGGAAGTGACCGTGTTTTTAACATCACGGATATTGAAGGTCTTTCGCTCCCTGAGACGGAAGCTGATACCGTTCGTTATCCGGATACACCCGGTCAAATAGTCAACAGAATTTCTATTCTTCCGCGTACCATTACGCTTTCGGGAGACATACGCGACAAAGACGGAAAATACGTGGAGTATGCCGCGAAAATTCTTTCAAGCCCCGGCGAACTTTATGTGATGAACAAGAGAAAAACACGTAAAATTTCGTGCCGCAGTACTTCGTTTGCACCGCTCAAAAGAAAAGGTATTTTTGTGCCGTTTACACTTCAGCTCATCTGTGACGATCCATGCTTTTTAGACATTTCGGAGAAAAAAGAGGCGGTATATAAACGTGAAAAATTATTCAAGAATGAACTTTTATTTCCGCAACCCTTTTCTTCTCGTATCACAAGAGGGACGCTTTATAATCAGGGGGCAATTCCGGTGAGTCCCGTGATTTTTATTACGGCACCTAAGGGTGCAGCTTGTGAAAAAGGGATTACCATCTTTAATGAAACTACGGGTGCGAAGCTATATTTGACCTGTGAACTTTTAGAAGGTGAAACCGTAACAGTAGACTGCGAAAACAGAAAAATCACGAGTTCAAAGCAAGGGAATTTAATCGCGAAACTTTTAAAAACCACGCCGCTTTCCGGATTTTTTCTTGACATCGGAGCAAATGTTTTAAGTGTTTATGCCGAAGATGAAGCATCTCTACTTCAAGTGGAAGTTTTATATCAGAATAAATATCTAGAAGCGGTCATTTAAGAAAGGAGCAATGCAGATGCAATACGGAGATATTTATATTTATGACGAAAATTTTAATCTTTTGTGCGTTGTTCCAAGATATCTTTCCGTCAACTGGCAAATTTATTTTAAAAGTTTCGGTACGGGGGAAATTCACCTTCCAAAAACGGCAGAATATGTAGAACTTTTCACATCACATCCGCATTTGTTTGTTGAGCAGGGGGCGTATCAAGGCGTGGTGACCGGAATTAAAATCGAAAAAGACTGCGCAGTGTTTGTAAAAACGCCCGAATGGCTGTTGACAAAATTTATCGCTGAGGAATTTCAGGCAAAAAACGGACAAACTGTGGGAAGTGTAGTTTGCGATCTTGTAAGACGTGTGTTGGAAAATCAAATTTTACTTTTTGTCTCAGGCGAAGAAGTAAATGCAACCGATTGCTCTAACTTCGTGTTAGAAGAAGCAACCGATCTTTATTCTGCAATTCTTTCTTGCGTATCGGATGAAAAAACGGGTTTTTCATTTTCGTTTGATACAGAAAAGAAGTGTTTTTACTTTTCTCTGTCTTCCGCCCGGGAAAATAAAGAAACTGTATTCGGGGAAGAATATCGCTCTTATGCAGACGGTGTTTATATCCGCGACATCCAGGACGTTTCTTCAGGTTATCTTTATTATCAAAAGTTAGAGTGTGGCGGAAATTATGACCCGTTAAAAAAAGAACCGGACTTAAAGGAATCTCCCGAACATTATGGCAAATATTATCGCATTACCGAAAACGCAGAGCGGTTCGACCTCGAATTAACAAAAGGGGATGTTTTAATTTGTAAAAGCAAGGATGGAAAGTTTGAAACCGCAAAAGAAGCAAAACCGTTTCCGGTAAAAAAAGAACCGCTCGGGGAAGGCATTTTTGCATGGAGTAGTGTAGTTTCTGCGAAAACCGAAGATGAAGCAGAGCGCCTGATGGAAAAGAACAAACCGAATATTACGGTAAGCGGAACGGCGAAAGCACACGAGTACGGAAAAGATTATCAACTTGGCGACCTCGTAATCGTACAATTTTCTGCCGGAAACTTTGTGCACAGTGAAGAAAAACTTGTAAGCGGTGTTCATGTTTTTGACGATGCACAAACGTTTGGTTTCGTGCCGGAATTCACATCGCTTACAACAGAAGAGTAAAAGGAGGAAGAATATGGCATATCATTTTAGTTTTGCAGATAACGAAAGTTATTCAGCAGAGGATGTAAATAACATCACAAAACGTCTTGTCACAAAAGGAATTGAAGATCACTTCCAAGACGGCGTACCCTATAATTTGTCAGATATAAACGAAGCCGGAACGCATGTTTATACAGAAGGTGTTGTGCCGGAAACGGTCACGACTTTAAAAGTTACGGTAGACGGAGAAAGCGTTTTCATTCATCCGGGGATGGCGTTTTTTGCAGACGGTGCCGTGATTGAAATTGAAGATGGCGGACATACGCTTTCTAAAATTCCCGGCGCAATCAATTACGTCTATTTAAAAAACGATTTGGTGAATGCAAATGCGTGCTATCCGGTTTGTAGTGCAGAAGAGCCCACAGGAGATTTTGTACTACTTGCAGAAATTTCAGAAAACGGAACCGTCACGGATAAACGAACCTACGCGAAAGGAAAACTTCCGGGATACGCAAGTAATGCACTTTCCACTATGAAAATCACAGAGAATTTTTCGCCGCAAAATCTTACGGAAACCATGGAACGCTCATTTGATATCGGAAATAACAACTACCGTTATTTGTTTGTGTTGACACCAAGAAATCATGGGAGTGACTATTATGTGTCATTAGGCGTATATGATTTTACCGACGGAAGTTATGTGTCATTTTGCGGAAATCAATTTTCAAATCCCACTTCTTATCATTGTTTTATGACCTCGGATTACTTGCAGCTTTATCGCAACAACGGTTCTTATGCCGATGCAACTGTTGATTTTTCAAACGGGGTTTTAACGCTTCATGTAACATACAGAGCAGAACATGCATCACACATCGCTCCGTTTACGGTTACGATGTATCTTGTTTAAGGAGGGGAACAGATGATTCGATATCAGTTAAAAATCGACTGTACAGAACCGAGAAACTTTGTTTCCGACATGGAATTTGTAGCAGGAGATGTCGGTGCTTATGAACTTGTGTTTTCCTTCTATAACGGAAAGAAACGCATGGACCTTTTGGGAAAAACATTAAGTGTGAAAGCAAAACGCGCGGACGGAGTTGTAATTTCCGATGGCGGTAAAATTCAGGATAACAAAGCATATTTTACGCCGGCAAATACTTTTTATAGCGTTCCGGGAGAACTCATCCTTGAAGTTGCGCTCTCGGATGCGGCAAAAAACTATGTGACCACAACCATCATTACAGCAAAAGTTTTAGAAGGTGTGGGAGCGCCGGATGCGATGGCGGAAAATAAGGTTTCTGTCTACGTGACGCTTCTTTCTCAAACGACAGAGAAATTAGAACAGGCAAAAGCACTTTTAAATGAGGCAAGTACGCAACTTGAAAATATTGAAAAAGAACGCAAAGAATCACTCGGTGACATCAAAACCGCGCTTTTAGAAATTGAATCTATGGCCGATACTCTGATAGGCGGTGATGCTGTATGAGTATTGCAAACATTTTGACTCGGCTTTCTGAAAAAATTCTAAATGTTTTTGAAGCAGGAAAGAAAGCCGGAAGAGATGCAGAGTGGAGCGAGTTTTGGGACGCATTTCAAATAAATGGAACTCGTAAGAATTGGAATTATGCGTTTCAAGGTAGTCATTGGAACGACGTCAATTTTAAACCAAAGTACGACATCACTTTTAATCAAAATATGAATAATTACACAGATATGTTTCGTCAATCTACAATTACAGACCTAAAAAAGATATTAGACAAACAGAACGTTACACTTGACACGTCGGGGTGTAGTGGTTCAAACACTTTTGCGTTATTCAATCAATGTTCAAAACTCACACGTGTACCGATTCTTAACGCGAGTAACTTGCCAAACGGTGTTGGTAGTTTGTTTAATGGTTGCAAGGCTTTGCAATATGTCGAAAAACTGATTTTAAGTGAGAACGGAACGAAATTTTCAAACACAGCTTTTCAAAGTTGTAATGCACTTGAAGAAATCCGTTTTGAGGGCAAGATTGCAAGTGACATTCATCTTGGTGATTGTTGTTCTTTATCAAAAGCATCTATTGAAAGTGTTGTAAATGCGCTTTCTGATACAACAACAGGAAAGACATGCACGTTCTATTTAACTAATTATTATATGAATCACTATGATGAAATTGTAGCAAGAAAACCTAATTGGACAATGGTTGGCGCATAAGGAGGAATTGAGAATGCTAACAAGAGTTATACTTTATGCAGATAAAGGCAAAGTTTTAACAAACGGCAAAATATATGGAAGAATGATTGCTTTGGCCGTTGGCGAAAGCGGAGAAAAATTTTATGAAATTACAGAAGCGGAATATGCAAAAGTTAAAAAGGAGGCAGAAGAAAATGACCTTCGAGAAGAAGCAAATTCAGTATAATCGCGTAAAGCGGACCGGGAAAATACAGTATATCGTCATTCACGATACCGGGAATCAATCAAAAGGTGCAAACGCCGATGCGCATTTTAAGTATTTTAACGGCGGGAACAGAAATGCTTCTGCGGACTTTTTCGTGGATGACAAAAAAGTTCTGCAGATCAATGACTATCACACATATGCGACCTGGCATGTTGGTGATGGCAAGGGAAAATATGGTGTTACCAATCAAAACTCTGTCGGTATTGAGATTTGCGTAAACGCGGACGGAAATTACGAAGAAGCTGTGAAAAAAGCGGTGAATCTCACGAAGTTTTTGATGCAAAAACTCAATGTTCCGATTGAACGTGTGATAAGACACTACGATGCAAGCCGCAAAAACTGCCCGGCATCAATGACGGAAACAGATTGGAAGGCATTTAAAAAGAAAGTAGAGGAGGAAACTACCGTGGAAAAGACATTTTGTGATATTTCGGGACATTATGCCGAAAAAGCAATTTTAGATCTTCAAAAAAAGGGGATTGTAAATGGTGTGGACGAAATACACTTTGCCCCCGATAGTCCAATCAAGCGTGCAGATGTCGCAATCATTGCCCGAAATGTTATCAGGTACATTTTAGGAGAATAAAAGATGGAAAAAGTAACATATACAAAAGTTATTACGGGTGCATTTGCCGGAATGGTTTCAGCCCTCTTCGGCAGAGTGGATGCATTTTTCTACGGGCTTTTATTTTGTATCACGGCAGACTATGTAACGGGGATTTTAGCGGCGATTTATGAGCAAAAACTAGATAGCCGTGTAGGGTTTCGCGGCGTGCTCAAAAAGATTGTGATTTTAACGATTGTATCGCTTGCGCATTTTTTGGGGGAGATTACAAAAATCCCCGCGCTGCGCGACCTTGTGATCGGCTTTTATATTGCAAATGAAAGTCTTTCGATTTTAGAAAACGCAACCAGAATGCAGATTCCGTGCACCGACAAATTAAAAGATGTTTTAGAACAACTAAAACAGAAATAAAAGAAAGGGTTGTGAAATTTCACAACCCTTTTTCATATCAAATATATTTTCTCATTCGCTCCAATGCCCCTTTTTCAAGACGCGATACCTGCGCCTGCGAAATGCCGATTTCATCGGCAACTTCCATCTGCGTGCGCCCTGAGAAAAACCTTAAATTCACGATGTGCTTTTCGCGATCTGTTAGGTGCGTCATCGCTTCCCGTAACGCGATTTCCTCGAGCCACATTTCGTCGGAGTTTTTATCGTCCTTTACCTGATCCATCACAAAGAGCGTGTCTGTTCCGTCGTTATAAGCGGGTTCAAAAAGTGACACGGGGTCTTGAATTGCCTCTAAGGCAAATACAATATCTTCTTTCGGAACGTCAATCAGTTTTGAAAGTTCTTCGATGGTGGGGTCTTTTGCGTGGAGGTTTACGTAAGTTTCTTTTGCCTTTAATGTTTTATAGGCAATGTCCCTGAGAGAGCGCGAAACACGGATGGGGGTGTTGTCGCGAAGGTATCTCCGCAGTTCTCCGATAATCATGGGGACGGCGTAGGTAGAAAATTTCACGTTATGAGAAAGGTCAAAGTTATCCACCGCTTTAATGAGCCCCACACAGCCGATTTGGAACAAATCGTCCACGTTTTCTCCTCTGTTATTAAATCTTTGGATTACGCTTAAAACGAGTCTTAAATTTCCGCCGATGAATGTTTCTCTTGCTGCTTCGTCTCCTTCTTTAATTTTTACTAAAAGCGCCTCTTTTTCTTTATTGGATAAAACGGGCAGTGTTGCCGTGTTTACGCCGCAAATTTCAACTTTATTTATCATACATCTCGTCCCTGCCTTTTTTGGATTGTAACATCATTATTGCCGAAAAATTTTTGATGTATGCGATTTTAAAGAAATATTTCCAAGATGTTAATTTTTTCAAATTCCTCTTTTTAATTTCTGTAAAATGTGCTATACTAAAAAAAAATAAAGTTACAGCAAAAGAGAGTGAAGCAATATGTTATGCATAAAATGTAACAAAAATCCGGCGGTTTTATTTGTAAACCGTGTAGATCCGAAAACAAACAAACAGGTAAATGAAGGGTACTGCCTGAGTTGTGCAAGAGAATTAAATATTGGCCCGGTGGACGATATCTTGAAGAATATGGGACTCACTCCCGAACAGATGGATGAAATCAGTAACGGGATGAGTGAATTTATGAATTCTATGGGTGAGTTTGATCCTGATGGTGATGATGAATTTGACGCCGAAAACAATCCGCTTGCTATGATGAATGGCTTTGGAAATTTATTTGGCGGGATGACTTCTTCCAAAAAAGAAGACACCAACGAAACGGACAAAAAAGGAAACGAAAAAAACAAGAAAAAAGAAAAACGTATTTTAGACAGTTATGGCACAAATCTTACACAGAAAGCAAAAGAAAACCAGATTGACCGCATCATCGGAAGAAATAAAGAAATTGACAGAACAATTCAGATTTTAAATCGCCGTTCGAAAAACAACCCGATTCTGCTCGGTGAACCCGGCGTTGGTAAGACAGCGGTTGCAGAAGGATTGGCTGTTCGAATTGCTGAAAAACGCGTTCCTGAAAAACTCTTTTCTAAAGAAGTGTATCTTTTAGACTTTACCGCAATTGTCGCAGGAACGCAGTTCAGAGGTCAGTTTGAGGCGCGTCTTAAGAAGATTTTGGAAGAAGCAAAAAAACTCGGAAACATCATTTTGGTGATTGACGAAATTCATAATATCGTGGGCGCAGGCGATGCAGAAGGCGCAATGAGTGCGGCAAATATTTTAAAACCGTCCCTGGCGCGCGGTGACATTCAGATTTTAGGTGCAACCACACTCGATGAATACAGAAAACATATTGAAAAAGACTCAGCTTTAGAGAGAAGATTCCAGCCCGTAATGATTGATGAGCCCTCGGTTTCTGACTCAATTGAAATTTTAAAAGGCATCAAAGACTATTATGAAAATTATCATAGAGTTACCGTTCCTGATGATGTGATTGAGCAGGCAGTTTATCTTTCTGAGCGCTATATCACCGATAGATTTTTGCCCGATAAAGCGATTGATGTTTTAGATGAAGCAGGCTCAAAAGCAAACCTTAAAAATAAAAAACTCATTGAGCTTAAGAAATTAAATGATGAACTGATGACCGTTCAGGCGGAAAAAGAAAGCGCCGCATCGGGAGATACGACGGAAGACTATCAAAAGGCAGCGGAACTAAAAGCAAAAGAATGTGCGCTTTTAGAGAAAATCGACGCGCTCCACGCTTCCGGCATCGACACACCGATCACGGTAGAACACATCGCCGAAGTTATTGAAGACTGGACGAAGATTCCCGTGAAGAGTTTAACGGAATCGGAAAGTGAGAAACTTTTAGACTTAGAAAACCGCATCAAAAAGTATGTGGTAGGGCAGGATGAAGCAGTTACTGCCGTGAGCGAAGCGATTAGACGAAATCGCGCACGTCTCACAAAGGCAAGAAGACCGGTAAGTTTCATTTTTGCAGGTCCGACGGGTGTTGGTAAAACAGAACTTGCAAAGACGCTCGCAAGAGTCATGTTTGACAACGAAGAAGCAATGATTCGTATTGATATGTCTGAATATATGGAAAAGCACACGGTGTCAAAATTAATCGGTGCACCTCCCGGATATGTGGGCTATGACGATGCCGGACAACTTACAGAAAAAGTACGCAGAAAGCCGTATTCGATTATCCTTTTAGATGAAATCGAAAAGGCACACGCAGATGTGTTTAATATTCTCCTTCAGATTTTAGATGACGGCAGAGTAGCAGACAGTCACGGAAGAATCGTAAACTTTGAAAACACCGTGATTATTATGACGACAAACGCCGGTTCGGAAAGCAGAATTTCGTCTTATGGGTTTAATAAAACAGACGGAGATATTGGTGACGCAAAAACAAAGGCGGCGCTAAAAGAACTTTTCCGTCCTGAATTTTTAAACCGTATCGACGAAGTGATTACGTTTAACGCATTAAGCCGCGAAATGCTCGAGCGTATCGTAGAACTCATGGTGTTTGACCTCTCGGGAGAGCTTTTCAAAAAGGATATGATTTTAGAGCTTACCAAAGAGGCAAAAGCGCTTGTTTTAGAAAAGGGCTACGATCCGAAATTCGGCGCAAGACCATTAAGACGAACAATTGAAAAATATGTTCAGAACCCAATTGCATCGCTCGTTATCAGAGGGGATGCCAAAAAGCATTGCAAACTCAAAGTAGATGCAAAAGACGGAGAATTCACGGTTCACTGCGAAAATATTTAGACAGAAGAAAGGGTGGGGAACATGGAACTTGTGTGCTTAGTACTGCATGATGCAGAAAAATTAGAAGGACTTTTAACGGCGCTTTCCAAAGAAAATTTCAGTGGCGCTACGGTGTTAGATTGTCAGGGTATGGGTGAAATTTTGCTCCGCTCTCAGAAAAAAGAAGAAATTCCGTTTTTTGATATCTTAAGTGATTTACTCGATTCCGACACAAAGAGCAAATTCATTTTCATGGTGCTCCGAAAAGAAATGGCGGAAAAAGCACGCTATGTTGTGCGAAATTTCTTAGGTGGTTTAGAAAGTCCAAAAACCGGTATAATGTTTGGTATTCCGCTTTCTTTTACAGAAGGTATCAGAGGATAAAAGACAAAAGAAAAAGCCTTGCAGAATCTCTGCAAGGCTTTTGTTATTTTTTAAGCGTTACGGATTTAATCTGTTCGGACCGCGGAAGATAAACATCGCTTCTTTAATGTGGAGTCCTAAAAGGAGCATGGTTAAACGGTCGATGCCGATACCGAAGCCACCGTGGGGCGGGCAACCGTATTTGAAGAATTCCAAATAGAATTTTACGTCTTCAGCGAGGCCTTTTTCGTCTGCCTGTTTCTTTAAGACATCATAGCGGTGTTCTCTTTGTGCACCGGTGGTGATTTCAACGCCGCGCCAGATAAGGTCATAACCTTGTGGAACGCCTGCTTCATCGCGCATATGATAAAATGCTCTTTTTTCAGCATCGAAATCTGTTACGAATAAAAATTCGTGATTATAGTGCTTTTTCACCCAGTCGTAACTTAAGCGTTCTGCTTCTGTGGTGAGGTCACCTTTTTCTTCTTCGGGAACGGTGAAACCGAAGTCTTCCTCTAAGCCTTTATAAAGGTCTTTTAAGGAAACAACCGGGAACGGTGTTTCAGGAACAATGACGTCCATACCGAAAAGCTCTTTGATTTCATCGCCGTGTTTTTCTTTCACTTCGGCGAGAGCCGCTCTTAACAAGTTTTCTTCCATCTTCATAACATCGTGGAAGGATTCGATATAACTAAACTCTAAGTCAAAACCGGTAAACTCTGTGGTGTGCTTGCTTGTAAAGGATTTTTCTGCACGGAACACGGGGCCAACTTCAAAAATTCTTTCAAAGCCGCTTGCCATTGCCATCTGCTTATAGAACTGCGGACTCTGGGCGAGGTATGCATTTCTGTCAAAGTATTTGATTTCAAACACGTCTGCGCCACTTTCACTCGCAGCACCGATTAATTTCGGGGTGTGAATTTCGATGAAGTTTTCATCTAAAAGGTACTTTCTCATCGCGTTAACCATTGTGGTCTGCGCTTTAAACATTAACTGGTTTTCATCGGTACGAAGATCAATCCAGCGATAGTCGATTCTCTGGTCAATGCTCGAGCGTTCCACAGCCTGCTTTTTCTTGGTGGCTGGGATTTCTTTTCTCACAATCGGAAGCGCATCTGCGATGCTTTCAACCACGAGTTCGTCGGGAAGAAGTTCAATGCCGCCCATTTTGACATACTCGTTTTCGATGAGTTTACCGCTTGCGGTAATAACAGAATCGCCGGTCAAGGTTTCTAAAGCGTCACAAAGATGCGGAGCTTTTTCTTTTTCGATGGTCACCTGAAGTTTTCCGGTGATGTCTTTTAAAACAATGAATGCCATTGCTTTACTGTTACGGAAATTTTCTACAAAACCGGAAACTTTAATGGTTTCGCCAATTTTGTTTTTCACGTCTTTTATATAAGTTCTTTCCATAGCGTTATCCTTTCGCATATTAAATATCTTTCATCTAATTAGTATAACACAGCCCACAAAAAAAATCAATGATTAAATTTGAAATCCACGGGCAAAATAGCGGATAATGGAAAAAATGGAAGAAAAGGGCTAAAATTTAAAATCCGTCTTGATTTTTTTCAGAATGCGTGGTAAAATAAAAAGAAGATTTTATTGTTTAGACAAAAGGAAGGAAAAAGACGTATGAACAACACACAAATTCCGACAGGATACCGCGCGGCGCTTGATAATTACGATACGCAGCGTGCTATCTCCTGGATTAAATCGACATTTCAGAAAGAGTTTTCGGAATGCTTAAATTTAAAGCGTGTTTCTGCGCCTCTTTTTGTCACAAAAGATTCTGGGTTAAATGACGATTTAAACGGCTTTGAAAGAGCAGTTAGTTTTGATATTCCGGCAGTAGGAAAGAATGCGCAGATTGTGCACTCTTTGGCAAAATGGAAGCGCCTCGCACTAAAGCGCTATGGTTTTGAAGTCGGAAAAGGGTTATACACCGATATGAACGCTATCCGCCGTGATGAAGATTTAGATAACATTCACTCAATCTATGTCGACCAGTGGGACTGGGAAAAAATCATCACAAAAGATAAGCGAAACGAAGATTACTTAAAAAAAGTGGTAACGGCAATTGTGGAAGCCATCTGCGAAACGAATGAAAAACTCCAAACGCGCTATCCGCAGCTTAAGACAAAAATTAAGCGCGAAGTATTTTTCATCACAACGCAGGAACTTGAGGATTTATATCCCGACCTTTCTGAACACGAAAGAGAAAACGCGATTGTAAAGATGCACAAAACTGTGTTCATTATGAAAATCGGCGGAAAACTTAAATCCGGCAAGCCCCACGGCGGAAGAGCCCCCGATTACGACGATTGGGAATTAAATGGCGATATTATGTTCTGGAACGAAACCTTAAATCGCGCGTTTGAAATTTCTTCTATGGGTATTCGCGTAGATGAAGAAGCGCTAGACAGACAGCTCACGCTTTCCGGCTGTGATGACAGACGAGAGTTTACGTATCATAAGATGCTTTTAAACGGCGAACTTCCCTTAACCATCGGTGGTGGAATCGGTCAGTCCCGACTTTGTATGCTTATGATGGGCTGCGCGCACATCGGCGAAGTGCAATCAAGCATCTGGGATGAAGAAACCATGAAAAAATGTGAAGAAGCAGGAATTATGCTATTATAAATTTTGAGCAAAACGGAGGAAACAGTTTTGAAAACGACAGTAAAAGCAATTTTCGCAAATCCTGAATCGTTTGACGGAAAAGAAGTTTATATTTCCGGTTGGGTGAGAAATCTTCGTGCATCGAACGCATTTGGATTTATTGAACTCAACGACGGAACATTTTTTAAACCCGTTCAGGTTGTATTCGAAAGCGAATTTTTAGATAACTATAAAGAAATTGCATCTATGAACGTTGGTGCGGCATTAAACGTAAAAGGTACATTGGTGTTAACACCCGATGCAAAGCAGCCTTTTGAAATCAAAGCGACGGAAATCGAAGTGGAAGGAATGTCCACACCCGATTATCCGCTTCAGAAGAAAAGACATTCTCCGGAATTTTTAAGAACCATCGCACACTTAAGACCGAGAACAAATCTATATTCTGCAGTATTCCGCGTAAGAAGCCTTGCTGCTTACGCAATCCATAAGTTTTTTAACGAACGTGATTTTGTATATGTACACACACCGATTATCACGGCAAGCGACTGTGAAGGCGCAGGTGAGATGTTCCGTGTAACCACAATGGATTTAGAAAATGTTCCGATGGAAAACGGGGGAGTAGATTTTTCAAAAGACTTTTTCGGTAAAAGCGCAAACCTTACCGTTAGCGGACAGTTAAGTGCTGAAACCTATGCGATGGCATTTCGAAATGTTTACACATTCGGTCCGACATTTCGTGCAGAAAACTCCAACACTACGCGTCATGCGGCAGAGTTTTGGATGATTGAGCCGGAAATTGCATTTGCCGATTTAAAAGACGATATGCAGCTCGCTGAAGATATGTTAAAATTTGTTATCCGCTACGTATTAGAAAACGCGCCGGAAGAAATTGCATTCTTCAATAACTTTGTAGACAAAGGCTTAATCGAACGCTTAGAAGGTGTTGCAAACTCCGACTTCGGCAGAGTTACTTATACAGAAGCGATTGAACTTTTAAAGAAAAACAACGACAAATTTGATTATCCGGTATCCTGGGGATCTGACCTTCAGACAGAACATGAAAGATACTTAACGGAAGTCATTTTCAAAAAACCCGTATTTGTAACAGACTATCCAAAAGAAATCAAAGCGTTCTATATGCGCTTAAATGATGACGGGAAAACCGTTGCGGCGATGGACTGCTTAGTTCCCGGCATCGGCGAAATTATCGGCGGTAGCCAGAGAGAAGAACGCTACGATGTTTTGGCTACCCGTATGAAAGAAATGGGACTTGATGAGGAAGACTACTGGTGGTATATGGATCTTAGAAAGTACGGCGGAACGAAACATGCCGGCTTCGGTCTTGGATTTGAAAGAGCCGTAATGTATTTGACGGGTGTATCCAATATCCGTGACGTACTTCCTTATCCGAGAACGGTTGGCAGCGCAGATTTTTAAAATACGAAACAACAAAATCCGCTACATTAGCGGATTTTTGTTATAAAGACGAATTTTAGAGAGGGACAAACAATGAAATGGTTTATATGCTCCGACATTCACGGGTCAGAATTCTACTGCCGTGAAATGCTCAGCGCCTTTGACAGAGAACAGGCAGACAAACTGCTTCTCTTAGGCGATGTTTTATATCACGGACCAAGAAATAATTTGCCAAAGGATTATAACCCCAAAGCCGTGATTTCGCTTTTAAACGAAAGATGCGATAAAATTT
>JAZRET010000205.1:0-10959 GCA_045660945.1 Congzhengia sp. | reverse complement strand
CATTTTACCGGAGCGATAACATTTTTTTATAAATTTCTTCTGAAGACCGGGGAGTTTCTCGAATTCAATTTCAACCCCCATATCGCCACGGGCAATCATAATGCCGTCAGAATGCTCTAAAATTTCATCAAAGTTTTCGACGCCTTCAATATTTTCAATTTTTGCAATAACTTTAATATCGTATCCGCCGTGGTAATCTAAAAAGTTACGGAGTGTGATCACGTCTTCTTTGGAACGAACAAAGGATGCCGCTACAAAATCAACATCCATCTTAACGCCAAAGATTAAATCCTCTTCGTCGCGCTTGCTGAGATAGGGAATATCTAAGTGCACATTCGGAATATTTACGCCTTTATGATTTGAAACTTCGCCGCCGTTTATAACTTCACAGATAATATCGTGTTCTTTGATGTCGGTGACTTTAAGTAAGATTCTGCCGTCATCAATTAAAACGTGGGAGCCCTTTGAGAGTTGCCTTGGGAAATTTTTATAGGTAACAGAAACTTTTTCGCTATCACCCAAAATGTCGTCGGCGGTCAGTGTAAAGGTACTGCCGTCTTCTAAAAACTCTTTTTCATTTTTAAAGTTACCAAGACGAATCTCGGGGCCCTTGGTATCGAGCATTACTGCAGCAGGAAGTGCGAGTTTGTCGCGAACAGAGCGAAATAGTTCGATGGTTTCTTTGTGGTATTCATGTGTGCCATGTGAAAAGTTGATTCTTGCAACATTCATACCGTTTTTGAGCATTTTTTCGATTGTTTCTTCGTTTCTTGAAGCGGGTCCCAATGTGCAGATAATTTTTGTTTTTCTCATAAGATTTCCTCCGTGAGCATTTGCTTAAACTGTCATATTTATATTATACCATAAACTACAACTAAGATGTAGTAAAATTTCAAAAAATATCATACAAAAATTTAAAAAAATGTCTAATTAGATTTTGACTATTTCACAAATTTATGGTATGATATAAAGTAAGTATGTTTGTAGCATTTTTTGAAAGGATGAGAGCAAATTGATGCGCAAAGAAACGAGGAAAATTAAACTTAAAGATGTATATATTGGCGGAGATAGCCCGGTTACGATACAGTCAATGTTAAACACCAGAAACGGAGATGTGGATGGCGCAATTTCTCAGTGCAAACGTTTAGAAGAAGCGGGCTGCGATATCATTCGCCTTGCTGTAACGGATGAAGAGAGTATCCGTGTGGTAAAAGCATTGAAAAAAGAAATCAACATGCCGATTGTAGCAGACATTCAGTTTGATTATAAAATTGCAATTTCTGCGATTGAAGCAGGCGTTGATAAAATTCGCTTAAATCCCGGAAACATCGGAAGCGAAGAAAAGGTGCGCGCAGTTGTTGAAAAAGCAAAAGAATACGGTGTTCCGATTCGTGTTGGTGTTAATACCGGCTCAGTATCTTTGGATATTGCAGAAAAATTCGGCCGCTATAGTTGTGAAGGTTTGGTCGAAGAAGCACTTAGACATATCAAGATTTTAGAAGACTGTGATTTTTATGATATTATCGTTTCACTAAAAGCATCCGATGTAAAAACCATGATTGAAAGTTATCGCTTGATGAGTGAAAAACGAGATTATCCGCTTCATTTAGGCGTGACAGAAGCGGGAACAAGTTACTCAGGGACCGTGAAATCTGCTGTGGGCATCGGAACGCTTTTGGCAGAAGGAATCGGAGATACGATTCGTGTGTCGTTAACAGATGACCCGGTAGAGGAAATCCGCGCAGCAAAAGAAATTTTAAAGGCGCTTGATTTGAGAAAAAGTGGTGCGAAACTGGTTTCGTGTCCGACTTGTTCCAGATGCAGTATTAACCTGATTGAAATTGCAAAAGAAGTAGAAAAACGATTAGAGAGCGTCGAAAAAGAGATTAAAGTTGCAGTGATGGGATGCGTTGTAAACGGTCCGGGAGAGGCAAGAGGCGCCGACATTGGAATTACCGGCTCAAACGGCGAAGGTCTTATTTTTAAAGACGGAAAGGTAATTGCCCGTGTTCCGGAAAAAGACATCGTAGACGCTTTATTTTTGGAGATAGAAAAACTTTGAGGAGAAAACTATGGCAAACTTAATGGCGGAGCTTGCAGGAGAAGAATTTGCAAAACAGTATGAAACCGTTCGTGTAACCGGTTGTAAGGTTTTTAAAGATACCATGCAGATGCAGGTGTCTATCACGTGCGATACTTTTCCGTGCGAATTTCCGAAAGAGGAACTAAAAGAAAAAATATATGAAAAGTTTGGTATTCGTGACATCTCTTTCATATTTAAATATGAAAATGCAGAAATTTCTGAGGGAAGTACTGCAGAACTTCAGGTGTTTTTAACGGAAATGCTTTGCGAAAATTCGCCGGCACTTTTAAATATTTTAACCGGAAGTACGCTAGAATTAAACGATAACACCATTACCATTTCTCTCCGTTTTGGTGGCGAAAAAACGTTGCTTGAGGCAGGTGTTGACAGAAAAGCAGAAGAGATTTTGCGTTCTGCGTTTCATAAGCAGTTTACAGTTTTGTTTGTGGACGGAAGTTCTAAGGAAAATGATATTATAAAACGAATCGAAGAAGAGCAGAGCCGTATCACAGAGGGATCTTTTGAGCGTGCAAAAGCGACGGAAGAAAAAAAGCCGGTTAAAACGATCGTAAAAGAAAAAAGTGTAGAAGAAAAAAATGAAAACATTTTAATCGGTAAAGACTTTTCCGGCGAAGTGACACAGATGTGCGATGTGAATGAATATACGGGAAAGGTCATCGTTTCCGGTTCGATTATCGGAACAGACGCAAAAGAAATCAGAAACGAAAAAGTTATTTTCTTTTTATATCTTTCCGATGGAACCGGTTCTGTTACGTGTAAAACATTTTTGAAAAATGATGACTATAAAGAATTAAAAGGAAAACTCAAAAGCGCAAAAGCAGTTACGGTTCGAGGTCTTGCACAGTTTGATTCCTTTGAAAGAGAAGTTACCATTAAACTTGACGATATGAAGCTTTCAAAAGTTTCAAAAAAAGAGGACCGCGCAGAAGAAAAACGCGTAGAACTTCACGCACATACCGTAATGTCTGCGATGGATGGAATTGCCAAAACAGATGAACTGATTTCGCTCGCTGCTTCCTGGGGGCATAAGGCGATTGCGATTACCGATCATGGCGTTGTCCAGGCGTACCCCGACGCGTTTTCAGCCGGAGAAAAAAACAATATTAAGATTATCTACGGCATGGAAGGTTATTTGATGGGGGAAACCGCAAGCCTTGTCTATAACGAAAAGCAAATGCCAATTGACGGAACATTCGTTGTCTTTGATATTGAAACAACAGGACTTTCCGCAAAATTCGATGAAATCATTGAAATTGCAGGGGTTAAGGTTGAAAACGGCGCGATTATAGACCGTTTTTCAGAATTTGTGCGCCCGGAAAAGCCAATTCCATCGCATATTACGGAACTTACCCGAATTTCTAATGATATGGTGGCAGGCGCAAAACCGATTCAAAAAGTTTTAAAGGCATTTTTGGACTTTTGCGAAGGCACGGTTTTGGTCGCGCACAATGCAACGTTTGACGTTGGCTTTATCCGAAAGAACTGCGAAAGACTCGGATTCCCGTTTGATATGTGCTATATTGATACACTTGCTTTAAGCCGAAAATTCGTCACAAAAATAAAAAGGCATCGATTGAATAACGTTGCAAAGGCTTTGGGCTTTCCATTTGAAGGACATCACAGAGCAATTAACGACGCGGAAGTGACGGCAAAAATTTTCCTTGCATTTGTGGAAATGATGAAGCGTGAAGAAGTTCAAGATGTTTTGGAAATCAATGAAAAACTCATGGAAGAATCCGTTAGAAGATATACAGACCTTTACCACATTATTTTGCTCACCAAAAATATGAAGGGGTTAGAAAACCTTTATAAACTGGTGTCAACTTCGCACATTGACAATTTCTATAAAAGGCCTCGTATTTCGCGTGAAACCCTTGCGCAACACAGAGAAGGACTTATTATCGGAAGTGCTTGTGAAGCGGGAGAACTTTACCGGGCAATTTTGTCCGGAAAACCGGAAAGTGAAATCGAAGAAATCGCAAGTTTCTATGATTATTTAGAAATTCAACCTCTCGGTAATAACGAATTTATGGTTCGTAATCAGACAGTTGCATCTGACGAAGAATTGAAAGAAATGAACCGTGATATTGTAGCACTTGGGGAGAAACTCTCTAAACCCGTTGTCGCTACGTGTGACGTTCACTTTATTCATCCGGAAGACGCGATCTATAGAGAAGTTCTCTTTACCGGTCAGGATTATCCGGATGCCAAAAATCAGGCTCCTTTATATCTTCGTACGACAGAAGAAATGCTTGAAGAATTTAAATATCTTGGCAGAAAAAAAGCGTATGAAATCGTAGTGGAAAACACCAATATGATTGCAGACATGATAGAAGAAATTCGTCCTGTTCCGAAAGATACGTACCCTCCGGAAATGCCGGGTGCAACAGAAGATATTCAGAGAATGTCCAATGAAAAAGCGCACGAACTTTATGGAGAGAATTTACCGCAAATCGTAAAAGACCGTATGGACAAAGAACTTGTGCCGATTATTAAATATGGTTTTTCCGTTATGTATATGATTGCGCAAAAACTCGTTACGAAGTCATTAAGTGACGGATATTTAGTAGGTTCGAGGGGTTCTGTTGGTTCGTCTTTTATTGCATACTTAATCGGTATCACGGAAATCAACTCACTTCCGCCGCACTACCTTTGCAGAAAGTGTAAAAACGTTGAGTTTGTTACAGACGGAACATATGGTTGCGGCGCAGATATGCCGGATAAAGTATGCCCGGTTTGCGGCGAGAAATATAGAAAAGAAGGCTATGACATTCCGTTTGAAACGTTTTTAGGGTTTGACGGCGATAAAGAGCCTGATATCGACTTAAACTTCTCCGGAGAGTACCAGAGTACGGCACACAAATACACAGAAGAACTCTTCGGTGTTGGCCACGTGTTCCGTGCAGGAACCATCGGTACGTTTGCGGAAAATACTGCGTTCGGTTACGTGAAAAAATACGCAGAAGTCAATGGGATTTCCTTAAACAAAGCAGAAACAATGCGCCTTGTAAACGAACTTGTGGGCGTAAAACGAACCACTGGTCAGCATCCGGGCGGCGTTATGATTGTGCCGAAAGCAAATGAAATTTATCAGTTTACGCCGATTCAGCATCCTGCAAATGATAACGAAACCGACATCATCACAACGCATTTTGATTATCATTCCATTAGTGGTAAATTATTAAAACTTGATATTTTAGGTCATGATGATCCGACGATGATTCGTATGCTTGAGGATTTAACGGGACTCGACGCAAAAACTATCCCAATTGACGATAAGGCGACGATGAGTCTATTTACTTCAACCGAGGCATTAGGCGCAACAGCGGAAGAAATCGGAAGTATTTGCGGAACGTATGCAGTTCCGGAATTTGGTACGAAATTTGTTCGACAGATGCTTCTTGACACAAAGCCTACAACTTTCGGAGAGCTTATCCGTATTTCCGGTCTTTCTCACGGAACAGATGTTTGGACCAATAATGCGCAGGATTTGGTGCGTGAGGGAACGGCAAAACTTTCCGAAGTTATTTGTACGCGTGACGATATTATGCTTTATCTTCTGCTTCATAATCTTCCGCCACTTACCGCGTTTAAGATTATGGAAAAGGTAAGAAAGGGAAAAGGTCTTGCGCCTGAAGATGAAGAATTGATGCGCGAAAACAATGTGCCGGAATGGTACATTTCATCTTGTAAAAAGATTAAGTATATGTTCCCGAAAGCACACGCTGCGGCGTACGTTACAATGGCATTTAGAATCGCATACTTTAAAGTGCATTTTCCGATTGCATTTTATATCACCTATTTTACTGTACGTGCTACGGAGTTTGATGCAGACTTAATGCTGCGCGGAAAAGAACGCGTGGTGTCTGCAATTGCCGAAATCAGCGCAAAGCAAGATGCAACGCAAAAAGATAAAAACTTAATTACCATTTTAGAAGTTGTAAACGAAATGTATGCGCGAAATATTAAGTTTTTACCGATTGACCTTTACAAATCCCATGCAACGAAGTTCACAGAAGAAGACGGCGCAATCCGTCCGCCTTTAAATGCGATTGTGGGTGTTTCTGATGCAATGGGAGAAAGTATTATGAAAGCACGTGAAACGGGTGAGCCGTTCTTCTCAGTAGAAGAATTGATGAAACGTGCAAAAATCGGCAATTCTGTTGTGGAAAAATTAAAAGAATACGGTGTCTTAAAAGGACTTCCGGATTCAAGTCAGGTAAGCCTTTTTGATAATTTATAAAGGAGCGAAAGAAAGTGAATCTAAAACGGCCCTTACTCTGGATTTCTCTGAGCTTTGTTGCGGGCATCTTTTCGCTGGCGGTTTTCGGTGTAAGTAAAACTTTTATCATGGCGTTTGTTACACTTTGCGCACTGCTTTTATATGCACTGCGAAAACGAAACGGTAAATTTGCACTGTGGTCGGTGTTTGTAATGGGCTTGTTTTTTCTTGGAGTAATGCGCTACGGAATCTCAGATGACGTAACACAAAAACCCCTCTATGATATTATCGAAACGCCCGGAGTTCTTACGGGTGAAGTTTTATCTTTGCAGACGGAATCGGAAAAATCTGTGCGTTTTTACTTAAATGCAGAATCTTTTGAGACAAAAGCAGGCAAAAGAACGCCAGTTTCGGGAAAGGTTTATGTAAGTATATATTGTAATGACGAAGATATACGGCCTTCTGTTAACCGTGGAGATATCATTTCAACGAGTTGTGAAATCTCTGTTCCAAATGCCGCATTAAACCGAGGCGGTTTTGACTATAGGCAGTATTTAAAAACCAAAAGCGTTTTCTTTACGGCATCCGGACAGGATGTTTCGGTGATTTCTCATAAAAAAAGACCGGTAAAAGATGCTTATTTTGCTATGCGAACCCGTCTTTTAAATTTGTTTGATGAAAGATTTCCAAAAGAAGAGGCCTCCCTTTTAAAAGCATATATTTTAGGCGATATGCAAAATGCGGATCCTGCTGTTTCAGAATCATTTTCAAAAAGCGGACTGACACACGCCTTAGCAGTTTCAGGAATGCACGTGGTTGTGTTTTTATCCATTTTGGCATCGCTTTTAAAACTTCTTCATATTTCAAAGCGGAAACAACTGCTTTTATCCGTGTTTTTGGTGGCATTTTTCATCGTCTTTACCGGTGCGCAGGTTTCTGCAATCCGGGCAGGCATTGCTTCGATTCTTGCGGTCGGTGCACAGTTGTTTTATCGACGCTCTGATCCTATCACGGCGTTATCAGAAGCTGCGGCTATCATTTGCGCTTTTGAGCCATATTTAATATTAAATGTTTCGTTTCAGCTTTCCTTTGGTGCAACCTTGGGAATTTTACTCTTTTCTGAGAGTATCATAGAAAGAATGAAACATCCGATTGAAGCGTTAAAAGGGAAGAAAGAGCGCTTGTGGAGAATTTTAAATTCAATTATAGAACAGCTTGCGGTCGGACTTTCGGCACAAGTTTTTGTGATACCGATTATGGTTTATCAATTTCAAACGGTGTCACTTTCTTCGATTATCGCAACTGTTGCAATTTCGCCGTTTCTAACGCCAGCTTTGGCGGGTGGACTTTTGTTTTGTGCGGTAGGATTTCTGGGGGATATAATTTCGATTCCTGTTGCGGGGTTTCTCTTTTTCTTTGCAAAAGCAATGAATTTTGTATCAGACATCTTTGCAGCCGTTCCGTTTGCCAGTATTTCGTTTGGAATTGTCACACCGTTTATACTGCTTTTATATACGTTTTTCATTTTGATTGTTACTTTCTCCTGTTTTAAAAGGAAGAGAACTGAGTTCATTTTCAGCGTTTTTTCTATGCTGTGTCTGTTGATTTTGTTCTTTGGAAACCGGTTTTTAAACCGTGATGTTGTGCGGCTTTCTTTTATCAATGTCGGACAAGGAGATTGTGCTCTCATAAAAGCACCCGGAAATTGTGATATCTTAATTGATGCGGGCGGAAAAGAAGGAGATACTTCTGTTGGTGTCGATACAGTAAGACCGTATCTTCTGCAAAGCGGAGTTTACGATATTGAATATGCTGTTATCAGCCATGGGCATATAGACCATCTAGGCGGAATGCTTTCGCTTATGGATGAGATGGAAATCAAACAGTTTGTTGTACCGAACGGATTTGGAAGAACAGATGAGGCAAAAACGCTTTTAAGAAAAGCGAAAGAAAAGAATATTCCGGTTTCTGTGATAGACGGTGGGGATGCGATAGATTTCCAAAATGGTATGAAACTTTCTTGTATTTTGCCGGATACTTTAACAAACACACTCATTACTACTGAAAACGAGAATAACCATTCTGCTGTCATCAAGTTTTCCTATGGGAACACTTCGGTTTTGTTTACCGGAGATGTTGAAAAAGATGTTTTAAACTATCTTGCCGAAAACTATAAAGAAAAGCTTTCTGCAGATATTTTAAAAGTGCCGCATCATGGCGCAAAAACTTCTAAAAGCGAGGAATTTCTGTCTTTTGTAAATCCCACCTATGCAGTTATTCCAGTCGGGAAGAATATGTACGGTCATCCAAATAAGGAAGTTTTAAATGTGTTTTTAGATAACAAAGTTACTACATACAGGACAGATACAAACAGAGATATTACATTTTATATAGACACGCAAAAAATAAAAGGAATTGTCACTGACGAGACGGGAGTTTTAAAATGAACTACGAAAGTTTTATGAAGTTTTTAAAACAGGAGAATATCGATAAAAATATCTTTCTTTTGTATGGTGAAGAAGTATTTTTAAAACAGCACGCCAAAAAAGAACTTTTAAAAAGAATCACACCGGAGTCGATGCCTGAATTTAACGTCTTTTCCTATGATGATAAAAAGTATGATTTAAAATCAGTAGAAGAGGCGATAGAGGCACTTCCTGTAATGTCTGATAAAAAACTTTTACTCTTTCGAAACAGCGGGATTTTTGCAGTAAACGGAAAAGAAGCAGCAACAAAAGAATATAAAGAATTTTGGGCAGAGAAACTTCCCGAAATTCCTTCGGATGTTTTTGTTGTGTTTGATGAAGAAAAAGTTGCAAAAAACAGTCCGCTTTTCAAAAAACTGGATAAGGAAGACAAAACAGTTGAGTTTTCATATCTTAGCGAAAACAAGATGATTAACTGGACCATTGGTTTATTTAAGACGATGGGAAAGGTGATAAATCCGCACGCGGCACAGTATTTGGTAGAAATCACCGGGGAAGGTATGCTTTCTGTAAAAATGGAAGCGGAGAAGGTTGTGTCATATACACAGGACAGAATTGATGTTACCAAAAAAGATATTGATGCAGTCGTTGTTCCGGTTTTAGAAAACAGAGTGTTTGAAATGGTGGATGCCATTTTGGCAAAAAATTCATATACGGCGCTTGAAAAACTAAAAGACTTAACAGCGATGAAAGAAGATGAAATTAAAATTTTAGGTGCAATCAGTTCGAGCGTTGATAAGCTCCTTACCGTAAAACTCATGTCGGAGTCGCGGCTTGACAAAGCACAAATTATACAAAAAAGCAAAATTGCACCGTTTTTGGTGAATAAGTATATTACGCTTGGTGCAAAATATAAAAAAGAGACCTTAGAGGCGCTTCTTACAATGTGTGTTGAAACGGACAGAAAATTTAAAAATACCCCCATAGACAAAACCGTTCTTTTAGAACGATTTGTCGCGGGATTTGCAACTGAAAAATAAGCGCGAAAGCGCTTTTTTTCTTTGCCTTGCATAATTTCATAAAAAGTTCATAAATTATTCCTTGACTTTTTGAAAGAAACGTGTTATCTTAATGTTAGCACTCAGATGAATAGAGTGCTAATAACGAGGTGAAACGTTATGGAAATGAACGAAAGAAAGCGAAAAATCCTTCATGCCATAATCAATGAATACGTAAAAAATGCAGAACCGGTTGGCTCAAGACACATCGCCAAGAACTTGGATTTAGGACTGTCCAGTGCAACCATCCGAAACGAAATGGCGGATTTAGAGGAAATGGGCTATTTAATCCAGCCGCATACTTCTGCAGGAAGAATTCCTTCTGATAAAGGCTATCGGTTCTATGTAAATGAATTGATGGCAAACGAGGAAGCGGCGCACGGGGAACTTGCGCTCCTTGAGCATTCCGGTGGCATTAAGGCAAATCAACTGGAAAAGGTAATTCGTCAGGTATCGGTTCTTCTTTCGGAACTCACAAATTACACAGCGGTTTTAATTACGCCAGAAATGAAACATGGTGCTATTAAAACAATTGAGTTGGTACCTGTGGATGCAAACTCCATGATCGTGATTTTGGTCACGAACGAAGGAATTATGAAAAACAAAAGAATGTACATCCCCGAAAGTGTGGATGTGCATTTGATTCCTGAAATATCTGAAGTATTAAAGGAAAAGCTTTCGGGACTGAAACTCAACGAAATTGATGTTTCTAAAATCAATGACGTGAAAAAAGCACTTGGCCCGAATTACGAAATGGTTTTTTCAATTTTAGATTTTATTACAGATATTGTAGAAGATATTCAAAAAGAAACCGAAATATATTTAAGTGGTGCCACAAACATATTTAACTTCCCGGAATATAGGGATATTGCCCGTGCAAGAGCGTTTTTAGAGTTTGTGGATGACAAATCCTCAATCACCAAACTTTTATCTGACGGCAGTGAAACGTCTGATGATGCAGTGCAGATTAAAATCGGAAAAGAAAATGGTTTGGATGAAATGGAAGATTTGAGTTTAGTTACAACAAACTACCATTTAGGCGGGAAAGCCGTTGGAAAACTTGGAATCATCGGTCCAACCAGAATGGATTATTCCAAAGTGGTTTCAAACTTGAATCAGATATCTAAATATCTAGATGGGCTTTTAAAT
>JAZRET010000204.1:0-4836 GCA_045660945.1 Congzhengia sp. | reverse complement strand
CGCTCGAGACCTCAATATATCCGTCGTGGAGTTTGATTACATCCATTGCAATGGAAAGGCCAAGTCCGGTACCGCCGGTATCTCTTGCGCGTGCTTTATCGACACGGTAGAAGCGGTCAAAGATTTTTTGAATTTCATCTTTTGGAATACCAATTCCGGTATCTGAGATGCGCACAATGATGTTTCCAAGGTCGCGCATCAGTTCTACCTTTACCGTGCCGCCGGGCTCTGTATACTTAATAGAGTTATCCAAAATGTTATAGATTGCCTCCGTCATACGGTCACGGTCTGCCGACATAGAAAGTTCGTCATCTAATTTATGGAATATAAATTCGATATCTTTACTTTCGGCAAGCGGCTCCAGTTTTTCGCAAACGTCTTCCGTGATTGCGGTAATGGAGCAGACTTCAACATTTCTGTTTGTAAAACTTTGGTCCATTTTGGTGAGGTCTAAAAGTCTTTGCACAATTCTGGTTAGACGTTCCACCTCGTCATTCATATCCGTTAAGAATTCTTTTAAAAATTCCGGGTCGGGATTTGGGGTTGCGAGCAAAGAATCCGAAAGAAGTTTGATGATGGAAAGCGGTGTTTTGAGTTCGTGTGATGCATCGGAAACGAAAGCACGCCTTTTTTCTTCCAATTCTGCTACGCGATCAATCAGTTCATTAAACGCGATACCCAAATCGCCGATTTCGTCGCGACTTTTAATTTCACATTTTTGCAGTCTGTCTTTCGGCATATTTCGGATAAAACCCGTAAGTTTTTCGATGGGGTGTGTCAAAATACTTGCCATTGTGGTGCCTAGAATTAAAACAAACACCAATAGGAAAATGCCGAACAACAAAATTGCCTTAAAAATATGGTCTACCACTTCAGCGATGGAATCGCCGTTTGCCGTAACCAACACCGCACCAACGGTTTTGGAGTTACGGATAATCGGTACTGCCGCTTCAACGCTCCATACTTTGTCTTTTTCAAAAAACGTTGCGCTGTCTTTTCCGGACTTGAGCACCTCTGTTACGGGGGTATAGATATAAATTTTTCCCTGGAGATTGCCTTCCGTGAAAGAGTCATAGTAAACGTGGCTTTGACGATCTAAAACCATTGCGCGAAATCCGTGCTCCAGAGGCATGGTCGCCATGGTTTTTTCAATCTTTGTTTCATCAAAGGTTTGGTCTACAACACTTGCGATAACATTTGCACGCGTTAAAACTTCTTGCTTTTGCTGCTCTAATAAATAGGTACGAAGCGTGCCTAAAGTGTAAGTACAGATAATCACTAAAATCGCAACGATAATAACAACATAAGTGAAAATGATGCGGCTTTTAATGCTAAAAAACCATTCTTTAAACTTCTTTAAAATAGTAACCTACCCCCCATTTTGTGTGAATAAAACGGGGCTCCGCGGGATTTGGTTCAATTTTTTCGCGCAGTCTGCGGACGTGCACGTCAACGGTTCTCACGTCGCCGGGATAATCATATCCCCAAACAATATCCAAAAGGTTTTCTCTTGAATATACCTTGCCTGCATTGCAGACAAATAAATCGATAAGGTCAAACTCTTTTGCGGTAAGTTCAATTACTTTTTCACCGATGGTTACACGGCGGAGGTTATAATCAAGTTGCACGCTTCCAACGGTTACAGTAGATTCGTTGTTCTTTGTTTCTCCGGCTGGGGTCATGCGGCGGAGTACTGCTTTTACGCGCGCCTTTAACTCTAGAATATTAAAGGGCTTGGTTAAGTAATCGTCAGCGCCGTATTCTAAGCCTAAAATTTTATCCATGTCTTCATTTTTCGCAGTCAGCATAATGATGGGCACATTTGAAAACTCACGCACTTTCTGACATACTGCGTACCCATCGATTTTTGGAAGCATTAAGTCTAAAATGATTAAATCAATGCTTTTGTCATAAGCCGCTTTGATTGCCTCTTCGCCGTCGTATGCGCAGACCACGGTATATCCGTCCTGCTCAAAATTGTATTTAATTCCCTTGACTAAGAGTTTTTCGTCATCTACAATTAAAATTTTCATGTGTTACCTCCGTGATGCAAATCAAAAATATGTTTGCAAAATTGAAAATCAGAGATGTTTATTTAAGAGCACTTTTTAATGCGTCTGCTTTATCAGTTCTTTCCCAGGGAAGATCAATATCTGTTCTTCCAAAGTGACCGTATGCAGCGGTCTGTTTATAAATCGGGCGACGCAAATCAAGCATTTTGATAATACCTGCAGGACGCAGATCAAAGTGTTTTTCGATTAATGCTTCGATTTCGTGTTCAGGGATGTGTGCTGTGCCGAATGTTTCAACAGAAACGGAAACCGGTTTTGCAACACCGATTGCGTATGCAATCTGCACTTCGCAGCGGTCAGCAAGGCCCGCTGCAACAATGTTTTTCGCAACGTATCTGCCGGCATATGCTGCACTTCTGTCTACCTTTGTGGGGTCTTTTCCGGAGAAAGCACCGCCACCGTGGCGTGCGTAACCACCGTAGGTGTCAACGATGATTTTTCTGCCGGTGTGACCGGAGTCGCCGTTCGGTCCGCCAACAACAAAACGGCCTGTGGGGTTTATGTAATATTTTGTGTTGTCATTTAAAAGTTCTGCCGGAATAATCGGGCGGATAACTTTTTCTAAAATGTCTTTTTCGATCTGTTCGTGCGAAACATCTTCTGCATGCTGTGTGGAAATAACCACGGTGTCTACATATAACGGATTTCCGGCTTCGTCATATGCAACGGTAACCTGAGATTTACCGTCGGGGCGGATATAGTCAATTTCGCCATTCTTTCTTGCATCGGTCAGGCGTTTTGTGAGTTTGTGCGCAAGACTGATTGCTAAGGGCATAAATTCTTCTGTTTCGTTACATGCGTACCCAAACATCATACCCTGGTCGCCGGCGCCGATAGAATCAATTGCGTCCGTACCGCTTTTTGCCTCTAAGGATTTGTCAACACCTAAAGCGATGTCGGCAGACTGCTCGTCAATCGCGGTGATTACGGCGCAGGTATCGCAGTCAAAACCGTATTTTGCACGGTCATAACCGATTTCGCGAACGCTTTCGCGCACAACTTTCGGAATGTCAACATAAGTTGTGGTGGAAATTTCGCCAACAACCATTACAAGCCCGGTTGTTACGGTAACTTCACAAGCCACACGCGCCATAGGGTCGCTTTTATAAATTTCGTCTAAGATTGCATCGGATAAAATATCTGAGATTTTATCCGGATGTCCTTCTGTTACGGATTCAGATGTAAAAAGTTTTACTGCCATAATTTCATCTCCTGTAAAATGTATCGTAATATTTTTTAAACTTCCATAATGATCGGTAAGATCATAGGTTTTCTTTTGGTTTCTTTATAAACAAAATCGCTCATAGAGTTTTTAAGACATCCTTTGATGCTTGCCCAATCAGAGTGACCCTGATCGGCACACTTAAAGAGCGCATTTTTTGCAACTTCTTTTGCTTCGTCCATTAAGTCCACCGATTCGCGCACATAAACAAAACCACGGGATAAAACATCGGGACCGCTTAAGACAGAACCGTCTATTTTAGAAAGCGTCACAACGACCACGATGATGCCATCTTCCGCTAAATGCTTTCTGTCGCGCAGAACGATGTTTCCGACGTCGCCGACGCCGAGTCCGTCAATCAAAACAACGCCCGAAGGAACCGTGCCGTTTAAGCGGCAGGTGTTAGGACCGATTTCGATGACTTTTCCATTGTCGCCAACGATGATGTTTTTGCGGGGAATTCCCATTGTTTCACCAATTTGCGCATGCTGATTCAAATGACGGAATTCGCCGTGCACGGGAATAAAGAATTTCGGTTTTGTGAGGGAAAGAATCAGTTTTAATTCTTCCTGACATGCGTGGCCCGACACGTGAACATTTTCTAAGGATTTATATACGACGTTTGCACCCTTTTTAAAAAGTTCGTTGATCACGTTATAAATCGCTTTTTCGTTACCCGGAATCGGGGAAGCGGAAACGATAACCATATCGCCTTTCGTGATTTCTACTTTTTTATGGTCTGAAAACGCCATACGGGAAAGTGCCGACATTGTTTCGCCCTGACTGCCCGTGGTGATAATCACAAGTTGGTTGGGGCGGTATTTTTTGATATCGTCAATTGAAATCAGCGTTTTGTCGGGGATATTTAAGTATCCAAGATTTGCCGCAACTTCTGCTACATTTTCCATGCTTCTGCCGGAAATGGCAACCTTTCGGTTATAGCGGCGCGCCGCATCGATAATCTGCTGAACGCGATGCACATTCGATGCAAATGTTGCAACGATGATACGGCTATTACAGTTTCTAAAGAGTTCGTCAAAGGTGTGACCAACTGTGCGCTCAGACATGGTAAATCCGCCGCGCTCAACGTTTGTGGAATCTGACATCAAAGCGAGGACACCTTTATTTCCGAGTTCGCCGAAGCGTGCAAGGTTAATCACTTCGCCTTCGATGGGCGTGGTGTCCACCTTAAAGTCGCCGGTGTGGACGATTGTTCCAATAGGCGTATGAATTCCGAGAGCAACCGCGCCTGCTATCGAGTGGTTGGTATGAATAAATTCCACTCTAAAAGCACCGAGTTTCACAGAGTCGCCCGGCTGCACGCGATTGAGCTTTGCTTTGGATAAAAGTCCGAATTCTTTTAATTTCACTTCTACCAAACCGAGCGTCAAACGTGTTCCGTAAATGGGGACGTTCAGTTCTTTTAAAAAGTAAGGAACTGCACCGATATGGTCCTCATGACCGTGGGTGATTACAATTCCGCGTATCTTCTGCTTATTTTTCACAAGATACGTAATGTCGGGGATGACGCTGTCAATGCCC
>JAZRET010000203.1:0-14361 GCA_045660945.1 Congzhengia sp. | reverse complement strand
AGCAGCTTTAACGACTACGAGCGCAATAACATTAAGATGATCCAGATCTATGAGCGGCGTTTGGACGGCGTTACCTTCTCCTACGATCACCCCTATTCCGATTATTACAACTACTCCACCTCCGAGGTGTTCCCCTATAGCGACGACCGGCTGCTCAAGAGCGATACTATGTTCGACTATACGCTGACCAACGATAAGGTCACCCTGGGCCGTAACGAAATCTTCGCCCGCCACGGCTACACCTTTACCGACGAAAACCTGCTGGAATACTTCCTGCAGCAGGAATGGTATGAACCCGGCGGCAAGATCGGCGTATTTTTTAAAAAAGCTGTTTAGATGATATTCGCTTGAAAAATTCATTTTTTCGCTGATGTCGCGAAGTGAAATGTCTGTTTCGGTGAGCAGTTTTTCAATGTGTTTTACCTTTTGCGTTTGAATATATACAGCAGGGGTTGTATCGGCGTTTTCCTGAAACAGTCTTGTGAGTTGTTTTGTGCCGAGGTAGCAATAAGCCGCGATATCGGCAACTTTTAAGTTCGATTCAATGTTATCGTTTATGTACTGTTTTGCAATAAAAAGACGTGCGTCTTCCTGGGGAGGGGGCGCTTCCTTTTTTGATTCTTTCAATCCGCAGTCGCGCAGAAGATAGATTAAAATATCAAAGATGCTGTGTTTGACAAGTTGTTCTGCGAAAAAAAGACGCGATTGCTCTTCGGATGAAATTTTTTTCAGGGCATCTGTGATAAACGAAGAAAGCGTTCCTGAAACGTACGTTGAGATTTCAGAAAATGGACTCTCATTCTCCGCGTGAAACGTGAGGGCAAATTTTTTTAAAAGAGGAGAAACGTCTTTTAATCGGTGTTTTAAGTTCGGAGGAATCAAAAGGTAATGTCCGGCGGAAACAACGCACTCTGCATCTCCAAACAAATAGGACTGATGTCCGTTTTCTATAATATGAATTTCAAAGCCGGTATGGTGGTGCTCTTTTGTTGTAGCGTCTTTCACACCTTTATGATAATAAGCGTGCTTCATACAACAGTTTTGGATACCTACATCCGAAAAAACAGTATCAAGCGGATTCTGCCTGTAAATAATTTTCATTTGCACACCTCCAATTTTGGATATAATAAAAGTATAACACATCTGTAATTGTTTTGCAATCAAATGTCTCAAATTTATAAAAAAAGGTCCGTGAATTGTATTGAAAAAAATTTGGGGATTGGTATAATAAAATTAACAAAATTCTTAGGAGGCTTACGTATGGATATTTTTACAACGATGATTACACCTTATAAAAAGGACGGAAGCATTGACTACGAAACTGCTTTAAAATACGTTGACTGGTATTTTGAAAACGGATTAAACGGTATTTTTGCAGTTTGTCAGTCCAGCGAAATTTTCTTCCTTTCTTTAGAAGAAAAAGTGAAATTAAACGGCTTAGTTTATAAGCGTGCAAAAGAACTCGAAAAAGAAACCGGAAAACAGTTCACAGTTGTTTCTTCCGGTCACACAAGCGACTCCATTGAAGAACAGGCAAAAGAATTAAATGCAATTTATGAGTCCGGCACAGATGCACTCATTTTAATTACAAACCGTCTTGCACACGCAGATGAAAGCGACGATGTGTTTATCGCGAATGCTGAAAAACTGATCGCGATGCTTCCCAAAGATGCAAAACTCGGTCTTTATGAATGCCCGCATCCTTATAAAAGACTCGTAACACCGAAAGTGCTCGACTGGTGCCTTAAAACCGGCAGATTCTATTATATGAAAGACACCTGCTGTGATGCAGCCGTAATGAAAGAAAGATGTAAGCAGCTCAAGGGCAGTTCCTTTAAACTCTTAAATGCAAACTGCCAGACATTCTTAGAATCCATGAGAAATGGTGGAGATGGCTACTGTGGTATCATGTGTAACTTCCACCCGAAACTCTACGCTTGGCTCGGAGAAAACTTCGATAAAGAACCGGAAAAAGCAGATTTGGTACAGTCCATCACCGGAACATTCGGCTTTACAGAAGTTGGTCTTGCATATCCATTGACCGCAAAATACCACATGAATCTTTGTGGTATTGAAACAGAAAACTATGCAAGAAACCGCAACAGCAGCGAACTCACACAGTATGCGAAAGACTGCATGAAGCAGATGAAACTTGCGACAGACAAAGTAGAAGAATTGTTAAATTTATAATTTACAGGGGGAAACTGAAATGAAAGGTTATAATGGTTGGAGTTATCATCCGTACAGACCGCTTTTGACGGAAGTTGGCGATATTTACATCTGTCGCGTTGCGCCGTCTAAAGACAGCATCCATTTTGAATGGCTCAAGGAAGAAGCAGCGGAGTTTAGCATCTACTACAGAAAACGCGACACAGGCGATTTCGTTTTGGCGGGTAAAACAACGGGCACAGAATTTGATATCAAAAATTTATATCTTGATACCGACTATGAATTCTATGTTGAAGCAAACGGAAAAAAGAGCCGCGTAAGACTTGCAAGATGCGCAGAAACAGTTGGCGTTGTTGTAAACTATCTGCACCCGGAAGACGAAGCGTATAAATTCTCCGGCTGGAGTCTTTGCTCTCCGTCTTTGGTTCGCCACCCGGAAGGATTCTTGCTTGCTTCTATGGACGTGTTTAAAGGCGGAAGACCGCAGAATTTAACACTCATTTTCCGTTCTGACGATGACGGTAAAACATGGCACTATGTGAGTGAACTCATGCCTTGCTTCTGGGGTAAAATGTTTATCCATAAAGGCGAACTCTACATGACCGCTTGCTCCACAGAGTACGGCGATTTGTTAATTGGTAAATCTACAGACGGCGGTAAAACATTCACAGAACCGACAGTTATCTACCGTGGCGGAAACGGTAAAGACGGCATCCCCGGTATTCATAAAAATCCGCAGCCGATGGTTTATCATAACGGCAGAATCTACGGAACACTTGAATGGGGCGCGTATGGTGAGCACACACCTTATTGTCATGCAGCAATGGTAATGTCTTGTGATGAAAACGATGATTTATTAGTTGCTGAAAACTGGAGTATCACAGAACCGAAAAAATTTGAGCAAACAGATCATCCGGAACTCGAAAAATACTCCGATTACACCATGACGGTTGAGGGAACACTCGTTGTTGCACCGGATAAAAAACTCTATAACATTATGAGAACATCTGTTGACGGCTACGCAATTGTCTATGATATTGACCCTGAAAATCACGAAGCGAAACTGAAGTTCTCGCGCTTAATGGAATTCTGGGCACATCGCTCGAAGTTTACGATTAAGTATGACGAAGTGAGCGGAAGATATATCACCATTGCAGACTACATTTTCGATATGGATAAGAAGGTTGCAAGAACATACCTTGTATTGATGTCCAGTAAAGACCTGGTAACCTGGCAGATTGATCATGAACTGTTTGATCTCCGTCATTTAGATCCGGCGATGAACGGTATGCAGTATATCGATTACGAAATCGAGGGTGACGATATCATTTATCTTTCCAGAACTGCTTTAAATTGTGCGAGAAACTATCACGATGCGAACTATTCCACGTTCCATACACTGAAAAACTTCCGCGACTACTTAAAATAAACCCCTTTTCTTTACTCATAAACAAAACCCGAAGCAGATTTATTGCTTCGGGTTTTGTAATGTAAAATCTTTTGTGGATGGTGCAAAGCCAAAGGCTTTTTTGTATTGTCGGTAAAAGTTAGAATATTCTGAAAATCCGCATTCCGTTGCGGCAATTGCCGCCGGAACACCCATAGAAATTTTTTCAAACGCCATAACAAGGCGTTTTTTTAATATGTATTTATAAAGAGAGATGTCCATTTCGTCTTTAAAGGTGTGAGAAAGAAGAGATTCTGATACGTTTAGAGTTTGTGCAATCTCTTTTAGCGAAAGTTTTCCGGCAATGTTTTCTGTGATATATGAAATCGCACGCGAGACAATCGGGTTTATGGATGCGGCCGTTTGAAAAGACGCGCGATTTTGCGCCAGTTCGTCTAAGATGAGGACGAGTGAGGATTTTAACACCAATTTATTTTCTGCGTCCGTACCGGGCGATTTTGCCTTTTTCATAAGGGCTTCAAAGTAAAAGGAAAGCTCTTCACTTAAATTAATCACGGAAAGTTCATTCATATTTTTTTCAACGAGCTCTTTTAAGTCCGGGCGGTCATAAAAACTAATCACGCAACGGTTGTATACTTCAGGCGAGCCAATAATGTTGAGCTGATGATACGTTTCTTTTGGGATGACAATTAATGTATTCGGCTTAATTGTGGTTCGGATGGTTTCGGTGTAGAGAACGGCATTTTCCCCTAAAAATAAAATGATTTCATGGTAGGGATGGAATTCTCGTCCCGTCATGGAACTTACGCCTTTTGCGTGCTTAAAGCGAATGTTTTTTGAGTTTAAAAAGTGTTCAAATGGTCTCAATAGTTATCACCCAATTCTATTTTAACAAACTTTTGCAAGAAAAGCAATGTTTTTTACAGTTTTTGCAATAGACATTGTTTATTAAATCATATAAGATGGAAATAAGCAAATAAACGTTATTTTAAAAGAAAAGGAGTATTTGTTATGGATTTTGCAACAAAGCAAAAAATTATGGCAGAAGTTGACGCAAAAAAACTGATTGCCATTGTAAGAGGCGTAGAAAGAGATAAACTCATTCCGCTCGCGCAGGCACTCTACGATGGCGGAATCAGACTTTTAGAAGTAACCTATTCTGCAAATAAGAGCGTTTCTGATGAAGAAACAGCAGACAGAATCCGCATGCTTGCAGAAGCATTCAAAGGAAAACTTTATGTTGGCGCAGGTACTGTTTTAACAAAAGAGCAGGTAAAACTTACATACAAAGCAGGCGGTCAGTTTATCATTTCGCCAAATGTAAGCAAGAGCGTTATCAAAACGACAGCAAAACTCGGCATGATTTCTATGCCCGGTGCACTCACACCTTCTGAAGCAACAGATGCGGTAGCGTATGGAGCAGATTATATCAAACTCTTCCCGGTATCTAACTTAGGACCGGCTTATGTAAAAGCAGTAAGAGCACCGCTTTCTAACATCAAATTCTTAGCCGTTGGCGGTATTGATGAAAACAATATGGCAGATTATTTAAAAGTTGGCGTATGCGGCTTTGGTATCGGAACAAATATTGTAAACCAGAAAATGATTGATGCGGACGACTACGCATCCATCACAGAACTTGCAAAAAAATATGTTGAAGTAATTGAAAAGGAGACAAAATAATGAGTAGAGTAATTACATTTGGCGAAGTAATGCTTCGCTTTAATCCGGAAGGCTATCTTCGTATTGTGCAGGCAGAAAAATTTGAAGTAAATCTTGCAGGCGGAGAAGCAAACGTTGCAGTTTCCCTTGCAAACTATGGTGCAGAAGCATCCTTTGTAACAAAAGTTCCGACACATGAAATCGGCGACTATGTTATCCGTGAAATGCGCAGAAACGGTGTTGATACAAAAGACATCGTAAGAGGCGGCGCAAGACTTGGCACATTCTATTTAGAAAAAGGTGCATCCCAGAGAGCATCTAAGGTTATTTATGACCGTGCAAATTCTGCAATCGCAGAAGCAGACCCGAAAGAATTCGATTGGGAAAAGATTTTTGAAGGCGCGGACTGGTTCCACTTTACCGGTATCACACCGGCCTTAAGCAAAAACATGGCAGACGCATGCTTAGATGCTTGTAAAAAAGCAAAAGAAATGGGCTTAACCATCAGTTGCGACTTAAACTACAGAAGCAAACTCTGGTCCAGAGAAGAAGCAGGCAACGTGATGAGCGAACTTGTGAAATACGTTGACGTTTGTATCGCAAATGAAGAAGACGCAGCAGACGTATTCGGCATCCATGCAGCACATACCGATATTCACGGCGGAAAACTCGACTATGATGCGTATATCGATGTAGCGCGTCAGCTCAAAGATCGTTTTGGTCTTAAAAAGGTTGCAATTACACTCCGCGGCAGTATTTCTGCGAGCAGAAATACCTGGGCAGGTATGCTTTATGATGCAGCAACCGACAAAGCGGAATTTTCAAGAGAATATGACATTCAGATTGTTGACCGCGTAGGTGGCGGTGATTCCTTCGGCGGCGGATTGATTTACGCATTAACCGAAAAGTATGATGATGAACGTGCGATTCAGTTTGCAGTTGCAGCATCTTGCTTAAAGCACACAATCGAGCACGACTTTAACTTAGTTAGCGTAAAAGAAGTAGAAGCGTTAGCAGGTGGAAACGGATCTGGAAGAGTGCAGAGATAATAGATTTGTGCGAAAGATAAAAATAAAAACCCTAACACAAATTTGTGTTAGGGTTTTTTGTTGTTTCATTTTTATGCGGTTTCGATGGAATTTGCTTTGTGAAGATTCAGAAGATCCACTGCCCATTCGCGCATTTTGTATTTTAAGATTTTTCCTGCTGCGTTCATCGGGAATTCTTCAACGAAAGCAACGAAGCTCGGTACTTTGTGTTTTGCCATATGATCTAACACATACTTTTTAATTTCTTCTTCAGAAGAAGTTTCGCCCGGTTTTAAAATTACGCAAGCCATAATCTCTTCGCCATACGCTTCACTGGGAACACCGATTACCTGAACGTCTGACACTTTCGGATGGGTGTAAATAAAGTCTTCGATTTCTTTGGGATAAATATTTTCGCCGCCGCGGATAATCATATCTTTAATTCTGCCGGTGATTTTATAGTTTCCGTCCGGAAGTCTTCTTGCTAAATCACCTGTGTGGAGCCAACCGTTTTCGTCGATTGCAGCGTCTGTTGCTTCAGGCATTTTATAGTAACCCTTCATGATGTTATACCCTTTTGCAACGAACTCGCCGTCTACATTATCAGGAAGTGTTTCGCCCGTTTCGGGGTCAACGATCTTACATTTTACGCCGTAGATTGCTCTTCCGACGGTATTTACACGAGTATCAATGTCGTCGTCCGTCCAGCTCATTGTGCAGGCAGGAGACGCTTCCGTCTGACCGTAGGTGATACAAATTTCGGGCATATTCATTTTCTGGATAACATCTTCCATAACTTTTACGGGGCAGGGACTGCCTGCCATAATACCCGTACGCATATAAGAAAAGTCAGTTTTATCAAAGTCTTCGTGCCCCAGCATTGCGATAAACATCGTGGGCACACCGTGAAATGCCGTGATTTTTTCTTTATTGATGCAGTCAAGCGATTTTCTCGGTGAAAAAGCCGGCATCGGGGACATTGTTGTTCCGTGGGTTACAGATGCAGTCATGGCAAGCACCATACCGAAGCAGTGGAACATCGGAACTTGAATCATCATGCGGTCTGCAGTGGAAAGATCCATACAATCGCCGATGGCTTTGCCGTTATTTACTACGTTATAATGAGTGAGCATAACGCCTTTCGGGAAACCTGTCGTACCGGAAGTGTACTGCATATTGCAAACATCATGCTTATCAATTAACGCACGGCGGCGGTGCACTTCTTCAATCGGTGTTTCATCAGCCTTTGCCATTGCTTCTTCCCAGGAGAAACATCCGGGCTGTTTACTGTCAACCGTGATGATGTTCTTTAAGAAAGGAAGTTTTTTAGAATTCAGTTCACCCGGTTTTGAAGTTGCGAGTTCCGGACAAAGTGAATTGATAATTTCAATATAATCTGAATCCTTACAGGAGTCTACCATAACGAGTGTATGTGTGTCAGACTGGCGAAGTAAGTATTCTGTTTCATGCACTTTATATGCCGTATTTACGGTTACCAAAACAGCACCAATGGTACAGGATGCCCAGAAGGTGAGATACCACGCAGGAACGTTCGTTGCCCAGATTGCAACGTGGTCACCACGTTTTACGCCCATCGAAATTAGAGCGCGGGCAAACTTATAAACATCTTCGCGGAATTCCGTATAGGTTCTGGTGTAGTCAAGTTCTGTATAACGGAACGCATACTGGTCTGGAAATTCTTCGCAGATACGGTCCAACACGTCTGGGAATGTGCAGTCAATCAAGTGTTCTTTCGGCCATGGATATCTTCCATGACCGCGTTTAGAGTCATAAAGTTTATGCGTTTCGCCCACCATATAGTCCTGCATATAGTGCGCAAAAGCGGGGAATACAATTGCTGCCGCAACGAGCTCTTTATTCCAGCGTTTTGTCCACTCGAGGGACACATATTCATCATAGCCTGCGATTTTCAAAAGGTCTAAAATCTTTGTAACGGGAATATCGCCATCCCCTAAAATTTTATAGGCAACAGTTCCGTCTTCATTCATTACAGAGTCTTTTACATGCACATATTTTGTGTATTTTCCAATGTTTTTCATCGTCACTTCAGGGCTTTCCTTCATAAAGCGATAAGGATGATGAATATCCCACAAAACAGCACAATTCGGATCATTTACTTCTTCAATGATTTTCTTTAAACGAGCAGAATTTGCGTATACGCCCGAGGTTTCCACCAAAAGGTATACATCCTTTTCTTTTGCGCTGGGGAGTAAACATTTTAAAAGGCGCACAACGCGTTCGTCGTCGATTTCACCTCTCGGGTCGGGGTTTCTGTCGCCTAAAATACGGATGTATTTACAGCCTAATTTATCTGCTAATTCAATATAGTCAAAGCCTTCTTTTAAGGCTTCATCTTCGTTTTCGTTGCCACCTAAATAGCAGGAGGAAGCTAAGCAAGAGATAGATAGGTTCATTTTCTTTAGGGTATCAACGGTTTTTTCCAGATTTGCATCCGAAAAAGGACGGGCATGCGTTAAGTCCATTGTGTTTTCTAAACCACGTAGCTCGATACCGTTAAAACCTAAATCCTTTGCCATAATGTAAATGTCGTTCCAAGACCATTCGGGACAGCCGACGGTTGAAAAGGCAATTTTCATGAATCAATCACTCCTGTTTTGTTCTTAAACTATGGAAAAAACGCAGAAAAATACGTATTATCCAGTGTATTACATAATACCACGAATTTTGCTTCTCGTCAATTGTTTTCTTATAAATAGCAAAAAAAATGAATGATTTTTGTTTTGAAAACGTAAAAAACAGAAAAAACAGATAAAAAAGAAGCCCGATGTATTTACATCGGGCAGTTTTACTTGCATTATTCAATTACAGTATCGGTTTCCATTATGGTAATCGTTACGGATTTTGTTAAAACATCAGCATAATTTAAAGAAAGCGTTCGGTTGGTTTCTGCAAATTCCGATAAACTCTCTAAAGAAAGATTAAACGTATGCGGATAGACAGACAGAAGCGTACCGTACCTGATAATAATCTTCTTGCGGCCTTTCTTTACGGTCAGTTTAATGCGCGCGCCAATGTTTTGCTCAATTTGAGTGCGCACCCGCTCAATATCTGTTCTGCTGATCAAATCTTGACACCTTCTTTGCGTTACTTGAAAAATGTAAAATAATCCATACCTATTATATCATACGCTTATATATTGTGTCAATCAGACAAAAGTATTGAAAAAACACAAAACTTTTTGTGCAAAATAAACAAAAGTGCGGTTACGAAAGTACACTTTTTGCAAACTCTCTTGGTGTTTTTCCGGTTGTCTCTTTGAATTGAGCGGAAAAGTATTTGCTGTTTTTGTAACCGGTCATGGCGCTTACTTCGGAAATCTTATATCTTCCCAAAGCGAGCAACTGCTTTGCTTTTTCGATACGCAAGTGGATCAGGTAATCGCTGAAGTTTTGTCCGGTTCTCTCTTTAAACACACGGGAAAAATACGAGGGATTTAAATCAAGATAATTTGCTACATGTTCCAGGGAAATATTCTGAAGGTAATTTCTTTTTATATAGTCTTCTGCGCGCTCTACTACGTTGTTATTCAGTTTTGGAGTGGTTTTTTTTGCTGCACGACAAACCGATATCAGCAGATTACACGCCGTGTTGATGGCAGTGCTTCCACTTTCGGAATAAAGCATTTTTGCACTGTTCAAAAATTCTTTGTCAGAAAGGAATTCCGGCGCAAGATTCTTTGCGCAGTACAGACAAAAATCAGAAAGCATTGAGGGGGTATCATTTTCTGTTTCTTGCGTCATCTGATGCAGAATAAAGTTGAGATGTTCCTTTAAACGCGGTGTTTTATCCAAAAGCGCAGAAACCAAAACATTTTGGTAACGTTCGTACATTGTGTTTCCAACGGTGTTTTCGATGTTTTCTGTTTCGGATCTTGTGATCGGTGCGCTGATGTGAGAAACAAGTTCAGAAAGAGACAAAAATCTTCTCCCAATGTGCCAGTTTACCTTTAAATCAAGCGTTTCTAAGATTTCCTGCGTCACAGACTGCAGATGCAATCTTAATGTATTGATGAAAACGGTAGCGTTTTCGTTTTGTGAAATCGCCAGGTATAAAATTTCGCCACCGGTCTGACGGATGTTCTGAATTTCAAACGTATCGTCCTCTGTACGCAGAAAATTTCCAAGCGCAATTAAGAACTGCTCTTTATCGTATTTCCAATGTTTTTCGGAAAAAGACTGATAATCCGGTATTTTGAGCCAAAAAGGGCAGTAAACCTCGGTGGAATTTCCAAGTCCCAATTCTTTTGCACGCGTCATAATCGCATCCTGACCGGAGAGATTTCCCAAAAAAATATCCGACAAGAACTGCTTTCTCGAGGAAGAAAGAAGTTTTGTCAAAAGTCGAGTCTGTTTTCTTTGCCTTTTGTTACGGAGAAGTTGGGTTTTGATACGGGTTAATGCGTAGTGAAACTCATCTTTTTCGCTGGGTGTGTTTGGGGTAATGAAAGCGGTAGCACCACAGAAAAGGGCCTGTTTTATCGCTTCAAAAGAGCGTGTTTCTGCGTAGAAAATTAACTGTACGGGAAATGGCGCAGTATTTATTTTTTTCACCCATGCGGGCGCGATATCCGGATTTGCCGGAAAGTCTGTAATAATGATATCCGGGCGCAGTTTTAAAGCATCATCAATGGCAAAGGAACTATACATAAACGTATGACTGACCGTAACATCGGGATGCAACTCTAAAATCACTTCTTTGATACGGGAAACGCACATGGCTTTCGAGTGAATAATCACGGCGTGATACAAAAAAATCACCTGCTTTTTCCAAGATTTGGGTATTTCTCTTCTTTCATTTACAATTCTATCATATTTTTTTAAAATTTTCAACACAAAAGGTTCGAAATTTTTACCAATTTAACACAAATGTAAAATAAATGGGGTTGCAATTACTAGGAGATTATGTCATAATATATGATACACTATAATAGAGTTTTTGTATCTGTGCATAAATTCTGTTAAAAAACCGCCCCGGGATTTCCCTTGGCGAGAAAAAGAAAGGAGAAACCGTTTTGTTAGCCGTGAGGCTAAAGAAAGAAGAGGACCTGCCAAGGTATTGTCTTTGGAATATGTAAACACGTGAGGAGTCTACATATTTAAAGAGCAGTGTTAAGGCAGATGAAATAGAGAAAACGAAAACGGAGGGAAGAGAATGAGCAATTTAAAACGAATGGTATCAAGTATTTTGGTACTCGCAATGATTGCAACATCCGGAGTATTTGCTCTCGGAACATTTGCGGCAGACGAACCTGCGAATTTCATTGCTGAAGAATCAGCAGTTGAATTGAGGGAACGTGATTTTGTTGTCGCAGAAAAATTACAGACATTTGGAATTATTGATTCTTTTGATGCAGCCAAACTTATGAGCATTGCAAAGAGAGAAGACGTAATCGATGTGTTAATGAGTTACCTTGGTGTAAAAGGTGCAACGTCTGAAACCACGTCGTCGCCCTTTATCGACGTAAGAGCAAATGACAAAAACATCGATGCATATAACTTTTTGTATCAGTCGGGATATATTTCCGGTGACGAAAACAGAAAGTTCAGCCCCGCAAAAAATCTTACCTATAATGAAGCAGTTACATTTGTAATTAACGTTATGGGCTACAAGGTATCTGCGGCAAGACACGGCGGTTATCCGGAAGGCTACCTTTACACTGCGAGCAAGTACGACTTACTCGGCGGCTTAAGAGGAAGTGGTAATGACCCAATTCCGTTCTGCGATTTATATACGTTAATCGAACGCAGTTTGGAGGCGGATGCTGTTGCAGAACGTATCTATACCGGAGATGGCGATGCACAGTTTGTTCTTCGTGAAGGGTATACTGTTTTAGAAGAACTCTTTGGAGTGAAGTCTATCAAAGGGATTGTGACCGGTACGGAAAACACAAGACTTATGGCAGCAGATTCTTCCTTAATTAATATGCACCAGATTGAAATCGATGGTGTGATTTATGAAACAGGGAATAACACGTTCTCAGAATATCTCGGTATGTATGTAACAGCATACGGAAAGAAAAATGACAACAGCGAGTATGAGATTATTTTCTTAGAGGCAAGTGAAAGAAGAAACCATGAATATGAAATTTCAGCAGAAAACTTGCTCCCTGCAAAAACAACCAACGAAAAGATTTATTATGTTGACGAGGAATACAAAGAAAAACACTTAAAGGTGAATTCCACAACACTGAGTGTTATCTATAACGGAAAGATGTACACAGGCTACGGCGCTTTAAAAAATGCCCTTCCTGCCAACGGCTACATCCGTGGTCTTGATAACACAGGCGATGAAGTGATTGATGTATTATTCGTATATGAATTTGAAAACTATATCGTTGGTTCTTTCGATTCATTTACTCAGGTTTATTATGACAAGTATAATCCGTCAAAAACACTCTTGTTAGATACAGAAGCGTCAGACGTTCGTGTTTATGATGCAAACGGAAAAGAAACAACGCTTCAAGCAATTACAGCGGGAGACTTGATTTCTGTTATGGAATCTGAAAACAGTGGCGGATATAAGCTCATCAGCGTTTACCTATGCGGTGAAACAGTATCTGGTACCATTACAGACGAGCTGAGTAACGGTGCATACGTGATCGAGGGTGAGAATTATTATCTTGCGCAGAATGTAATTGATTACATTTCCGCTGGAAAACTTCCTTCTGTAGGTCTCGGCACCTCCGCAGTCTTCTATTTAGATATTGAAGGAAGGATTGCAAACTATACCTTCAGCACGTCAACAGATAAAACGTTCGGCTTTTTCGCCGGTGTTGACAGTGACCCTGGTCTCGACAAGAGAATTTCTCTTAAGATTTTCACAGAAGACAGTACATGGGTTGATGCAAACGTAACAGATGTTATCAATATTGATGGTTACAGATATAAGATTGCTTCTCAGCATGAGTTTGAAACAGCAGTGGCCAGCATTCCGGTTGGCGAAGTGGTGCTCTTTAGTATGCTCGGCGACAAAGTAAACTATATCGACACAGCAGCGCTCAACAAAGGAAATCTGACGGCGGCGGCAGATATTGGCAACTTAAACTGCATCATGTCCGGTGAACAGTTCTACCATAGAAGAGGCGTTTGTCATAACGGAAGTGATCCCTCAAAAGACAAGTTCGTTATGAGTACGAAAGAGACGTGCATCATCTTTAACACACCTGCAAGAGGCGAACTGTTATCCGATTTAACAAAATACTCTATTACAAATACGTTAAACCGTTATGTGTACGGACCGGGCAACGGTTCCGGTTCACAGGTTGTATCAGATGGTGTTGCAGTATATAATTTAGGTAAAGATGACTTTAACATTGCAAAATGCATTATGCTTCGCGGAACAACATCCCGATCTGCTTCCGTTGGCTCAACGACGGGTTTTGTGATTATCACAAAACTCACCAATGCAGTTGATGCAGAAGGTGCAAAATGCCAGAAGTTGTATTATGCAGAAAACGGCGTTGAATCAAGTGCGTTGATCAAAGATACGATTGGCTACGGTTACTCATACGTTGAAGACGGCAGTAGCGCATCAGATGCAACATTTGCAGACACCGGTTTAGAAGTTGGCGACGTTGCTCGTATTTCGGTAGATGGGGACGGATATGTTACCGAAATCGAAGCGATTTACCGCCAGAACCAGGCGGGACCGAAGGCATCAGAAGCATGGATGACTTATATGACTGCGTATATGGATGCCCACCAGACAAAAGGTTCTTATGCGTGCGGTAGATTCAAGACATATGATCCTGCAAGCGGCATCATGCAGTTTGAACTTGAGACAAGCGGTGTTACAAAAAGTTATAATGCGATTGTGAGCAGCGCGAAAGTGAGCACATACAGACATTCTGCAAAACTTGCAGAGCCTGCAACCCTTGCCGATTTGGTACCGGGAGATATGGTTCTTCTAAGATCCGATAGTTATTCCATAGTATTCCATCAAATTATTATCTTAAAATAAGGCGATTGCCTGAGAAGGAGGACGACATGAATAAAAAAATTATCAGCTTAATGTTAGCACTGTTTTTAATGCTCGTACCTGCGGCAGTTGCCA